>JAOXRU010000315.1 GCA_025800395.1 Flavobacteriaceae bacterium | reverse complement strand
ACGATAGTGCCACGGTAACCATAGCAGATGTGAGTGGCGCAGAAAACGGAGGGCCAATAACGGTAACCGTTTTATTAGATAATGCAGTAGATGGAGGTTTTGATGTGGATGTTTCCACCGCTGATGGCACTGCTACTATAGGCGATAATGATTATGTTGCAGTAACGAATCAAACTTTGAGTTTTTCGGGAGCAGCCTCAGAAACAGAAACTTTTACAATTACCCTTGGAGGGGACGATAAAGTAGAAATAGATGAGACTATAGCAATTTCACTTTCCAATTTGGTGCCGACTACGATTGCATCTGGAAATATAAATGTTTCCGATGGCGCAGAAATAACCATTAGTAATGATGATAGTGCCACGGTAACCATAGCAGATGCAAGCGGAAATGAAGATGATGGTGTTATCGAGCTTACGGTAACTTTAGACAAAGAAGTAGACGGAGGGTTTACAGTAAATATTTCCACCGCCGACGGCACTGCCACCATAGGAGACAATGATTATACCGCAGTGACAAATCAGACCTTAACTTTTTCTGGTACCGTTGGAGAAACGGAAACATTCAATGTATCCCCAACAGCAGATTCAGTAATAGAACCAGATGAGAATCTATCCATTTCCATGAGCAATGCTATAGCTGCTACCGTGGATGTTGCAGATATTGATGTTTCTGATGATGCCACCGTAACCATTTTAGATGATGACAGTAGTAATGTTAACGTTACCTTCACAGCTACTGATGGAGCTGAAGAAGGAGCCACCACTGTTACCTATACTGTAAATTTGGGTGCTATAAACGGCACTGGGAGCCCAATAACTTATGATATCCTTTTGAATAATGCCAGTTCTGCAGTTGCAGCAGATATCATACAAGCCCTACCGACAACAATTAGCGTAGCAAACGGAACCCAAACGCAAAGTATTACTTTTAACATCAATAACGATAATTTGGTGGAAGGGGAAGAAACCCTAATTCTAAATTTGACCAATGCCAGTAACCCTATTTTTGCAGCCAATCTTACAGCCTCTGCTACCATTACAGATAACGATTCAGCTACCATTTCCCTAGAGGCCATAGATAATGTTGCCATTGAGGGAAGTAATAATGATGCAGAATTTAGGGTAACACTTAGCTCCGCCAATAATACTGGAGCGGATTTGAATGTTGCTTTTACAGTAACTGGTAGTGCAACAGAAGGCACAGATTATTCGGCTATAGGCACTACAGTTACTATAGGAAACGGTGGAGCCACAGCCCTTATTCCAATTGAGAATATAAATAACGATGGCGAACTTGAAAGCTCAGAGAACGTACAGATTACTCTCACCGGTTCGAATCACCCCAGCTTTACCGTTGGAAGTCCCAATACAGATAGTATAGAGATTTTAGATTGTACCATTATAAGTAGTAACGACTGTGATGGAGACGGACTCACCAATGCCCAAGAAAATGCCGCAGGTACCGACCCATTAGTGGCAGATTCCGATGGAGATGGCATCAACGATGGCCAAGAAATAAATACAGATAATACCAACCCATTAGATAGTTGTGATAGTAATGGCGGAACACCAAGCGAAACTTCCGATTGTGATAACGATGGTTTAACTCTAGCGCAGGAAACAGCCAATAGCACTTCGCCTACCAACCCAGATACCGATGGAGATGGGATCAACGATGGGCAAGAGGTAAATACAGACGGTACCGACCCAACGGATACTTGTGATTCGGTAGGCGGTACGCCAGTTGGACCAGGAGATTGTGATGGCGATTCTCTGTCTAATGATTTGGAAGCTACTTTAGGCACCGATCCTTTAAATGACGATACCGATGGAGATGGGATTAAAGATGGTGTAGAAGTAGGAGGGGATATTTCCAATCCTTTGGATGGCGATAATGATAATATCATAGATGCTTTGGATTCCAACACGGCCGATGCAGATATCGATGGGGTAGTAGACCAATTAGATCCAGAGAATGTCAATCCTTGTGTACCGAGTGTTTCGGCGACTGCATGTGGATTAGATACCGATGGGGATGGCTTATTAGATGGAGTAGAGGTAGCATTGGGAACAAATCGTTTTGAAGCAGATACCGATGGCGATGGCATCAACGATGATGAAGAAGTAGGGGCGGATTTTAATAACCCTATCGATACCGATGAAGATGGTAAAATAGATGCTTTGGAAAGCAATACCACCGATGCCGATAACGATGGTACCGTAGACCAATTAGATCCAGAGGATGCAGACCCTTGCATACCAAGTTCTGTCAATTGTGATACCGATGGGGATGGTTTATTAGATGGTCAAGAAGATACGCTTGGCACCGATCCTACAAAAGTAGATACCGATGGTGATGGTATCAACGATGATGTAGAAGTAGGGGCAGACCCCAATAATCCGGCAGATACGGATAAAGATGGAAAAATAGATGCTATAGAAGATAATAATGCGGATTCGGATAATGATGGCACCAATGACCATTTAGATGCGGAAGACGCCAATCCTTGTGTGCCAAGCAATACCGTTGGAATTTGTGATGCCGATGCCGATGGACTCATCAATCAGGAAGAGCAAGCCATAGGTACTGATCCGAATAAAGCAGATACCGATGGCGATGGCATCAATGATGACGTGGAAGTAGGAAATGATATTTCTAATCCGACAGATTCGGATAACGATGGAAAGATAGATGCCTTAGAGAGCAATACTGCCGACGCAGATGCAGATGGTACTGTAGATCAGCAAGATCTAGATGATGCAGATCCTTGTGTGCCTAATGTGAATGCTGGCAATTGTGTGATCGATACCGATGTCGATGGCATACCAGACGATGTGGAAACAAGTTTGGGTACCGATCCAAACAATTCGGATACCGATGGCGATGGAATAGACGATGGAACAGAAGTAGGATCCGACACCAATAATCCTATAGATACGGACGGCGATGGTATTATAGATGCTATAGAGAGCAATTTGGAAGATGCCGATGCCGATGGAGTGGTAGATCAGCAAGATCCAGCCAATAACGATCCTTGTATACCTGTAGTTTCTGCTACTTGTGCGATTGATTTGAGTTTAGAAAAAACAGTGGACAACGATACTCCATTGGTAGATGAGGAGGTAGTATTTACCATTACCGTAGAAAATACCGCTACGATAACGGTAAATGAGGTAGTAGTAGAAGACATTTTGGATGCTACAGCTTTTGAATATGTAAGTGATATAGCCGATCAGGGAAGTTATGATTCCAGTACTGGGCTTTGGACTGTGGGTGCTTTGGCTAGCAATACGGAGGTAAGTTTACTACTCACAGCAAAAATTCTCAAAGATGGTGCTTTGCGCAATACCACAAATTTAAAAGGATCGAGCCCTGTAGATTCGGATGCAACAAACAATAGCAGTATAGCCGAACTAATGGCAGAAAAAAATACCATCAACAACAGAGAGTGTGGTTTTGTATTTAAAGTATTTAGTCCGAATGGTGATGGAGATAATGATTTGTTTATTGTGAATTGCATCGACCGTTTTCCTAGCAATCATTTACAGATTGTAGATCGATTTGGAAATGTGGTTTATGAAAAAAGCAATTATGACAATAGTTGGGATGGCACTGCAAACAAAGCCGCAATAGGAGGCAATGGAAACAAATTGGCTCCAGGAACATATTATTATAAATTGGATCTAGGAGATGGGTCCCCAATGAAACTAGGTTGGATACATATAGTACGATAATACAGATGAAAAGCAAAGGACAATTTATCCTATTAGGTTTAGGTTTGATGATGATTTTTGGCTCGCAAAAAGTTCAAGCCCAATTTGAGCCCAATTACAGCCAATATATGTATCAGACAGCAGGTATCAATGCGGCCTATGTGGGGAGCACGACTTCTACGGAAATTTCGGCCTTGTACAGAAAACAGTGGGCCAAAGTAGACGGTGCACCTACAACTATGGTTTTGGGGGTAAATCATCCTATCGCCAAGAAAAATATGGGAATAGGACTCACTCTTATAAACGATGTAGTTGGTCCTGTGAAGCATACTTTGATAAAGGCACAATATGCCTATCGCATACAATTGGAGAAAGATATGCAATTGTCTTTTGGAATGGATGCAGGAGGTTTGTCTTTGAATGTCAATTTTGATCAAAACGATTTGTTGCAGCCAGAGGATGGAAGTATCGATCAAAACACTTTCAACAAGTTTTATTTGCAATTGGGAGCAGGTGCTTATTTGTATACCAAAAATTGGTATGCCGGGGTTTCTATACCCAATATATTGGGATCTTCTATCTACAATGAGGAAGTACAAAGTTTGATACCTGATTCTCGTCAATTCAATTTTATTGGAGGATATGTATATGAAATAAATAAGGACTTAAAGTTTAAACCGGCAGCTCTTTTTCATTTTGTGCCTAGTGCACAGAGTCATTTTAGTTTGTCGACAAATTTTTTGTATAGAGAAAAATTTACCTTAGGAGCCTCCTATCGTTTTGGGACTGCTTTTAGTGCTTTGGCTGGTTTTGCGCCAAATAAAAATTGGTTTATAGGCTATGCTTATGACTTTTTTACTAGCGATTTTGGTCGCCAAACAGGAGGAAGCCATGAGGTGATATTGAAATATCAATTTGGCAAGAAGAAGGTAAGACAAATTCAAACCCCCCGTTTCTTTTAAAACCAATAAAAGATGTATAAAAAGATTAATAGCGTAGTTTTTTATTTGATGTCTTTCGGAATGCTTTGGGCACAAAAGCCGTCCAAAGCCGACACCTACTATTTTCAACAACAATTCACCACAGCTATAGAAGCCTATATGGAGGTGTTGGAGCAAGGAAAATTACTCAGTAAGGTACAAAGAAGAAATTTGGCGGATGCTTATTTCAAGGTGAAATCGTATGAGAGATCCGCAGCAATCTATACCGCCTTGCTACAGGAGAAAGATACCTTGACGCCATTGGCTATAAACGATTATTTGCGAAGCTTAAAAATATTGGGGAAGGCAGACACCATTCCAAGTGTGATTTCCGAAATTACTAGTTTTCAAACCAGTGCTTTAAAAAACAGATTGCAATTGCATTTAGACAATCGCAAAGAAGGTAACAATGATAGCAAGTTATTTCAAATTCGACCAGTAAACAGCAACAGCGCGTTTGATGATGGATCGGTGACTTACTATGGCGATAGCATTGTATTTGCATCTACCCGATATGAGAATCCCGATATTGTGGGTGCTGGTTATTATAAATTGTATAAAGCACAACGACTGGAAGCCGATACCCTAGGACAGGTATTTTTGTTTGGAAAGTTGCGAGATGATTTTCCTTATCATCGGGCGATGCCTTTTTATGTTCCAAAATTGGATCGGATGTTTTTTGGACAGAGCAATACCAAGGGTAATAATTTGTTGCTAGACGAGAAAGGTCGCAACACCATTTCCATTGTATCGACCAATAGTTTGGGTAATAGCAATATCCAAAGTCGGTTTTTGTTGACGGACTATAGCACCTCTTTTTATTATCCCTTTTATGAATCTACTAGCGGACGTTTGTATTTCGCCGCAGAGCTTTTTGATAGTTACGGAGGAACAGATATTTATTATGTAGAGACCAACAATGGTTTGATAACTGGTGCTCCGGTAAATTTGGGTTCCAATGTAAACAGTCCAGCCAATGAAATAACCCCATTTATGCTGGAAGGTAGTTTGTATTTTGCTTCGGATATTTATTTTGGGCATGGGGGTATGGATATGTATAAGGCAGAGATGTTAGAAGATGGTTCTTACAATCCTGCTGAAAATTTGGGAACTGTATTTAATAGTCCAAAAGATGATTATGGGATGATACTCCAAAAAGAAGCCAACAAGGCTGTGAGCGGATATTTTGTTTCCAATAGAGATGGGGGTGAAGGTGGAGATGATATCTATCGATTTCATGGTAAGATAAAACCCGGGGAGTCGGTAATTCACTTGTTTGGTACGGTGAGTAATTTTAGAGATAGCAGTCCAGTTTCCAAAGCTAATATAGATATCTACAGAGGGGTGAAGCATATTGGAAGTATACAGACCAATGAGCGTGGGTATTTTGATCAGGTACTGTCTACGGGGAGGGAAATTACCCTTAAAGTGTCTAAGGCACATCATAATATAGAATATCGGGAGATTACCAACGAGCAAATCAAATATTTGCCTCCAGGCGGTTTGGTATTTGAATTGCACAATATGCTAGATTATATAGATTCTAAAGAAAATATCATCGTGGCCAATGTGGCATTTCCAAAGTTTGAAAAGGGACAATTTTTGATTTCGGATGCGATGCGTCCGATACTGAAACAATTGGCCATCATATTGGATCGTTTTCCGGCCATGCAAATGCGTGTAGAGGCACATACCGACAGCAGAGGAGCTAAAGCTACCAATTATATTTTGTCGCAACGTAGAGCTATTGCTTTGCGAACGCATATTACAGAATTGGGAATTTCCAAAAACAGAATCACCTATAAAGGCTGGGGAGAAGAAAAACTTCTCAATAAGTGCAAAGATAGAGTGGCATGTTCGGAAGCCGAACATATGGAAAACAATCGGGTATTGTTTGTAATTCACAATGCTGTTTCTTTGGGATTGGTAGCCGAAAAAGAACAAGAATGAAAAAAAAGCTGTACACTCTGTACAGCTTTTTTTGTATGACTAAAATGTACTTATCGTGCCAAAAGAATAGCTAATTCAACATGTATTAAAGTAAGAACCAAAGTTTAGTGGTGCTCAAAACAAGGCAGATAAGCTCCTATAACTTAGTACCAAATACGTCAATATTTGTTTTGCAATAGGTTTAATAGATCAACTTTTCCTTATCCGACGAAGTCTTACTGCTTTTTAACAGATTTTTGGTTTTTTTCTCCTTAGTCAGCGTCCTATAAAGAAGTGTTTTTTATTTCATATTCTATTTTGAAATGCCCTAAAAAGAAAAAAGGGCTATTTATTGAGGTGATTTTAACTAGAAATGGTATTGTAAGTCTGCTGAGAAGATAATTCATATCGAACTCTTCTTATTTAATCCATTACTAAACGTACAGAGAAATAATAATAGCTTTTGTATTTGTTATCCAATCTATTCACAGTGGTTCTATCGTGCATGATCGTTCTGGTGAATGCTCTTAGATTGGAGAGCCCTGTGGTAGCGGTCCAAAAAGTTCCCAATTCGTTTATTGAATGGCTAACAGGATTGTTGGATCCTTGGTTGAATATAGTGGTTTCACCAGCTAGTCTTGCTTCAAATCCGCTGTTGCCACCTATCATGAGTTGGGGGCCTTGGTTAGTTCCTCTATATCCTTTCTGATCTGCTTCTACCGGATCCATGCCTATTGCTTTTTCGAGATCTTTCCATTCCTCGTCGGTAGCCAAATGCCAGCCAGGTATTTGATCGGCTATATTCATAGCGGCATGCCAGTCGTATAATCGCCCATAGGTATTACAATTCTCGGCTTGTTCGTTGTAACATCGACTAATGCCTATTGGGTGGTTGGCAGAATTTAGATTTTGTTTAAGCCAACGGTGGTTGCCAATTTTAATGGTGGTATAGGTCTGACCGTCAAAGGTTAGGGAA
Organism: Flavobacteriaceae bacterium; assembly: GCA_025800395.1. Classification (GTDB taxonomy): domain Bacteria; phylum Bacteroidota; class Bacteroidia; order Flavobacteriales; family Flavobacteriaceae; genus JAOXRU01. Next base: position 23,643 of record JAOXRU010000315.1, on the reverse strand, counting down.
GGGTGCTCGGTAATCGTAAAGGTAAAGGTAGCGCTAGATACTTCATTTCCTTGTTGGTCTTCAGCTACCACTTTCCAGAAGTAAGTTTCTCCTGTGGCTAGACTTATGAGGTTGTTGGGATATGCATTAATAGAGGTTAGGGTAAGGTTTTCTGCAATGATGGTTTCGGTGGTAGCATTGGTCCATAGATACACATCATAGGTAATAAGGCTGTCATCACCATCGTTATCGGTACTTGGCTCCCAGCTAAAGTGTGGGGTTTTGTTTACATCTATTTCGTTGTTTTGTGGGCTTAGCAATTCAGGCTGGGTAGGGATGAATTGTTCTAATTCTTCTTGTGTACAAGAAACTACAGTAACGCATAGAAGAACAACCGTTGATAAGGATAGGGATACTATTGATTTTACTTTCATCATTGTCTTTTTACCATTAAAAGAAAGTTATTCTAGTGTTTTTGGCAATAGTTATACGATGAAGATAGGGTTTGATAGCATTAATAAGCTTATTTATCTTTTTAAGTAAGCTTTCATCTTCCGAGTATAGAAAGAAATTGCTTTGCCTTTCAGTGCACTACCAACCATCAGTTTACAGCTGACAACTTACAACGGCAAACCAATAGCTATGGGCTAATCGCTTCTTATTAAAAAAATACCTATTTTAGAAGCAACCTTTAAAAAGCGCGTCTTATGTTAGAATTAGCAGGTATTATTATCCTTGGTATCTTGGCACAGTGGGTGGCGTGGAAGTTTAAAATTCCGGCCATATTACCCCTTATACTTATTGGACTTCTGGTTGGGCCTGTGGCTGCGGAGTTTTTAAGTGAAGATGGCAGTAAGTGGATCGAGCCCGTTTGGAATGGTAAAAAAGGCTTGTTCCCAGGCGATGGCCTCTATTATTTTGTGTCTCTTGCGATTAGTATTATTCTTTTTGAAGGCGGTCTTACTCTAAAACGTAGCGAAATACGAAATGTAGGGCCTGTGATTACCAAATTAATTACTCTTGGTGCTTCGGTTACCTTTTTGGGTGGTGCCATTGCAGCGCATTATTTGTTTGGATTGGGGTGGGATTTAAGCTTTTTGTTTGCTGGTTTAATTATTGTTACGGGGCCTACTGTAATTACGCCTATTTTAAGAAATATTCCGCTGCGAAGAGATATCTCGGCTGTGCTTAAATGGGAAGGAATTCTTATAGATCCTATTGGTGCACTGGTGGCGGTATTGGTGTTTGAGTTTATTTCTGTAGGGGGCGAAATTGGCTTTACCAAAACGGCCCTTATGGAGTTTGGTAAAATAGTACTTTTTGGTACTACTTTTGGTTTCACCTTTGCGCATGCGCTGGTGTATGCTATTAATAAAAAATTTATACCGCATTATTTGCTCAACGTGGTGTCTTTATCGGTGGTGTTGTTGGTTTTTGTAGAATCGGAACTGTTTGCGCACGAATCTGGTTTATTGGCTGTAGTTGTTATGGGTATGGTAATAGGCAACAGTAAATTAGAATCTATTAAAGAGTTGTTGTACTTTAAAGAGTCGTTAAGTGTGTTGCTCATTTCTATTTTGTTTATACTGCTGGCGGCAAATATTAACTATCAGGATTTGGTGTTGCTACTGCGTTGGGAGTCGCTATTCTTGTTTTTAGCTGTGGTATTTATTATTAGACCGCTTGCGGTGTTTTTAAGTGCAACGCAGTCGAAACTTAAAACCAAAGAAAAACTGTTTATTAGTTGGGTGGGTCCTAGGGGTATAGTTGCTGCTGGTATTGCCTCTTTATTCGGAAGTAAACTTACTGCACAAGGTGCCCCTGGTGCTGCGTATATTACGCCTTTGGTGTTTATGATTGTATTGGGAACTGTGCTTTTAAATGCTACCACAGCCCGACTAGTGGCCAAGCTGTTAAAGGTGTTTTTAAAGCATAGCGATGGCATTTTAATTATTGGTGCCTCTAAAGTATCTCGACTTATTGCGAAGTATTTAATGGATAATGGTAGGCATGTAGTGTTGGTAGATAACAACCAGCACAATATAAATTTGGCTTATAAAGATGGTATAGAAGCCTATCAGCAAAACATTTATTCCGATGAATTAAACGATAATATCGAGTTTAACGATATGGGCTATTTGTTGGCCCTTACGGGGAATGCTAATATTAACAAATTTGCCTTGGAAAGCTATGCCCAGCATTTTGGTCAGCAAGGCTCGTTTCGATTGGCCTCTAACCAAGAATTAGAAGATCCTAATTTTTCTAAAAAAGGCTTGTTTACTGCTAATAACGATTATAACAGCCTAGCTAATGTTGCCGATAATTACCCAGATATACACGAGGTGCTAATAAAAGATGCGGCTCATTTTAAGCAAGTGATGCAAGAGCTAGAAGAAGCAGAGAACAAAATTCCGCTGTTTGTAAAAATGGCTAATGATTCTATACAAATTGCCTCCGATACAGACCAAAGCCTGCTCGGTAGTTTAAATAAAAATAGCAGCGTGGTGTATTTAGGAAAGGCAATGTGAGTATTGCGTTATTGCTAAATTTATATGAAAGTTGTTTTTTTACGCAAAAGTTGTGCGCAAGCTGAAAAAAAATCAAGCTTTAAATAAAAATAATGAACAAGACATTACTACCACTTTTAGGAATTTTATTGGTTATATCCTGCAAGCAAAAAACAAATTCGGTTAAGGAGATTGCAGACAATCAACTAATAAAAGACAGCCTAACTGCAGAAATTAAGACCTTAAATAAAAATTATTTTAACGGATTGGGAGTTGCCATTGTAGACACATCAGGTGTGCTATATGAAAAAGGAATTGGTTTTGCTGACATAAAATTAAACAAACCTTATACTAAAAATACGATGCAACCAATTGCTTCTGTTTCTAAAACATTTATTGGAATTGCATTATTAAAGGCGCAAGAAAAAGGACTTTTAAATTTAGATGACCCAATAAATAAGTACCTTCCTTTTAAGGTTTCGAATCCTAGTTTTAAAAAAGAACCTATTACTATAAGACACCTCTCAACCCATACTTCAACAATTATTGATACAGATAATTATATGGGTAGGGCTTATGTTTTAAAAGATAAATTAGATAGTACATTAATTAATATTGAAAATATCCCTCAAAGTTTTAATCCAAATGAAACCAAAATTCCTCTTTCAGAGTTTTTGGAAAATTATTTATCTGAAAACGGAAAATGGTATAAAAAGGATGCTTTTATAAAAAACAAACCGGGAGAATTATTTGAATACACAAATATTGGAGCCACTTTGGCTGCATATATTATTGAAATTGTTTCCAATCGGTCATATGCCGAATTTACAATGGAACATATTTTTAAACCTTTAAAAATGAATAGTTCCGGTTGGAGCTATGATACTATTGACTTTAATAAGGTTTCCAAGCTTTATTCCAACCCAAAGACGGAAGTTCCTTATTATTCGTTAATTACCTATCCTGATGGGGGCTTCTTAACCAGCGTTAGCGATTTAACTAAATATTTGAACGAGATAATGAAAGGATATTATGCAAACGGCACGCTACTTACTAAAGCCAGTTATCAAGAACTTTTTAAAGAACAATTACGCGCTGAAAGTTTTACGGAAAGAAACGCCAACCATCCTTATAAGGACGACTATAACATTGGAATATTTATGGGGTTTTCAGGAACAGGAAATATAGGACATACAGGAGGAGACCCAGGCGTATCGTCTTTAATGTTTTTTAATCCAAAAGAAAAAATAGGTAGAATTTTACTCGTAAATACAAATTTAGAAAATCAGGAAGGCGTTAATGCGTATTATGGAATATTTAATAAGTTGGAAGCGTATTCTAAAAAACTGAACAAATAAAAGCCAGCGTACCACAATGTATAAAAATAATAGCGGTTTAATTGCTTATTCGAAAGGAAATAAACGAATTAAAGGTCTGTTATAATCCGAAAAGTTAGTGCGTAAAAATCCGCTACTATTCTTCTACGGGACCGATACTTGTTATTTTATATGGATATAGCTATAAGTAGTGCCAAGATAAATATTTGCCATATTCATGAAAAAGTTTCGTCTTATAGATGTTTTCATAATAAAAAAACCGCCTAGACAAAATCTAGGCGGCCAGTTTTCACTGAGAACTTATGAAGGAACTCTAAGCGATTGGTTTTGGGTATTATTGCTTATCCCAAAATAGTTTTTGCTCTACCTTATCTTCGCCAATGGCTGCCGCTGCAGCGGTATAACTGGTTCCGTTTAGGGTTTGTTCTACTATAGGATAGGTATATCGTTGTGGGTAGCCACTAACTGCTTCTGCTGCTGGTCTCATTTCTGGAAAATCCAGCAGTCGGATGCTCGTCCAGGCTTCCATGCCACGGTTAAATAAGGCAATCCATTTTTGGGTGCCAATTACTTCTTTCCAAGGATCGGTAGCAGTACTTGCAGCCAATGCCGTATCGTAGTCTATGTCGGCTTGTGCCAAATAAGTAGCTACATTTGCGGCTTCCCAAAATTCGAAGGAAGCTGTAATAGCAGCATCGTAATGTTCTTTTGCAGTACCCCCTACGGCATAGCCTCTAGCTACTGCTTCTGCTAATAAGAATTCGGTTTCGGCATAGTCGAACAAGACTCCTTTTTCTTCTGCGGCCTGTACCCGAGGCGTTACGTGCGAGTGGTCTTTAAAAGCCGAAGAGGCACCAATACCGCCACCCTTATATTCTGTAGAACCTGCTACGGGTAAGAAGAAACTTTGCAATCTCGGATCGTTTAAGTCTTCCAATACATCTATAATGGTTTCTGCGGCAACAAAATCGTTTCGTCCACTAAGCACCAAGTTGGTGTGAACAGGATTTGTATTTGGTGCAGCACTCATGTAGATATAATTTGCATTGTCTGCATTGCTTTCTATTACACCAGAGGCTACTGCTGCTTCGGCAGTAGATTTTGCTAGGGCAGCATCTACATCGCTAAGCATAATTCCCATACGTAGTAAGAGGCTTCCACCAAACTTTTTCCACTTTTCGGTATCTCCCTTATACATTCTGTCGGCATCACCAAAGCTACCTTTAGAGGTATCTAGTGCTGCTAGCGTAGTGGTGAGTTTGCTAATAAGATCGCGATACACGGTTAGTCCATCGTCGTACTTAGGAAGCAGGTTGTTTATGTCTAATGCTTCGCTATAAGGGATATCTCCAAAGGTTTCTACCAAATTGGCATAGGCATAAATGGCAATAATATCGATAACTGCTTCCTTATTGGCTTTTCGTTCCTCTTCAGCCGGATTGCTATAGGTAGTAGCGTTTATAATTTTCTTGGCCTCGTTTAAGTCCTTTAGTACATCTTTATACATGGCATCCCAATGTGCTTTTGGCACATTTCTACCTATCATATCGTAGTTACTCTCGTCTGTATAGGTGGTTTCCTGTAAGTACTGTGCATACAACTTAGTATTGTTGTAGTTTACACTAAGAGTAACCATTTGGTCTGCCAGATTTTTCTGTGCTCCGGTGAATAAAGATTCTCCAGGAACGGCTGCCGGATCTTTGGTGTTTACATTCAAGCTTTCCAAATCGCTAGAACAAGAAAAAACCAAGGCGGCAAGCGCTATTATGATGCTATATTTTTTCATCTGTTATCTGTTTAAAATTGTAGTTTAACATTCATTCCAAAATCTCTGGTAGTAGGTAAAGACCCTACAGAGTATCCTTGCAGGTTACCTGCCGATAAACCAGATTCTGGGTCGGCATGTGGTAGATCTTTCGAAATAATCCACAGGTTAGATCCGGTAAAACTAACAGATGCATTGGTAAAGAATATCTTTTGCAACCAACGATCTGGAAAGTTAAACGTAAGAGCTACTTCTCGTAGTTTTACATAGCTTGCATCGTATACAAAAGCCTTATGTGGCAATCCTCTTCGATATCCGAAGGCACCAAATCTATCGGCGCGTATACGGGTAGTATTCGGGCTTCCGTCGGCATTTACGCCTTCGTTAATAAATCCACCGCCATCTGCCAAACTATTACGAACAGGGTTTCCGAGGTCGTTTATAAAGGCTGTTTCGGCATAGATACCAGTTGCTTGTCCGTACCATTGGTCTAGAGAGAAGATGCTTCCACCTTGCTGAATATCTATAAGGAAAGAGAAATTCCAGTTTTTGTAGCGAATATTGTTCGAGATACCCATGAGCCAGTCTGGGTTTACATCGCCCAATACATTGTCGGAGTTAGTTGTTTTTACATACTGCCCGTTAGAGGCGTCTACTACCCGCTTTCCGTTTAAATAAGTATAATCGGTACCCTGGATAACCCCATAAGGTTCTCCTGCTCTGGCATTAATGGTAATACCACCTTGGAAATCTCCCAATTGCAAGTTTTCGATACCATCTTCTAAAGAAACCACGGTATTGGTGTTTTTACTCCAGTTTATATTGGTGCGCCATTCGAAGTTTTCTTTGCGAATAGGGCTAGCACTTAACGATACTTCTACCCCTTTGTTTTCTATTTCTCCTGCATTTAAGGTCTTTTTTGCAAACCCAGTAGCAGTAGAAACCGGTACGCCAAAAATTTGGTCTACAGAATTGTTTTTGTAGTAAGCCACATCAAAACCTAAACGGTTTTTAAAAAATTGTGCTTCTAAACCAAGCTCTATACTCTTGGTAATCTCTGGTTTTAGATTCGGATTGTTCTTTGTGTCTTTTACCGATGCACTTGCAGATCCTGGTGGTACGTTTACATTGTAGCTGTCGTACAAAAAGTCGAAAGGAGCCGAGTTACCTACCTCTGCATAGTTAGCACGTAGTTTACCAAAAGTAAGCCAAGGTCTATCTACCAATTTGGTAAACACAAAACTAGTTGCCACAGACGGGTAGTAGAAAGTAGAATTGTCTTCTGGTAAGGTAGAAGAGTGGTCTCTACGTATGGTAGCATCTAGGTACAACATATTTTTATACCCTAGAGATGCGCTAGCAAATATACCATCTACACCAATACGCTCGTCTCGTTCTTGAGATAGCCCAAGAGGGTTTTTACTATTTTGAAGCGAATACAATTTAGGAATACCCAAACCGCCAGAAGTAGCAGAGAAAAGGGTCTCTAAATGGTTTCTACGAATATTGGCACCCAATATGGCTTTTAAGTTTAAGTCTTCGGAAAGATTTTTATTAAAATTAAGAGTGAGGTCGTAGTTGGTTTCTACATTTCTAATATCTCTACGCGCATAGCCCGATTCTTGCGAAATACGACTTCCATTACTATCTGGTATACCAAAGCTAGCTGGTACACTTCCGTTTGCTCTGCGTTCTTCTTGTAGCTCGCTATAAGAATCTGTAGCCACACGAGCCATTACGCTTAACCAATCGTTAAACTGGTAGTTAAGGGTAATATTTCCTATAAAGCGGTTACGCTTGTCGTTCTGGTAGTTCTCGTAGCGGGTCCAGTATGGGTTGTCCCAGTAAATAGGAGCAGATCCTACGGATGTAGAAGCGGGGTTCCAGGTAACATTTCTTCTGGTTTGGAAATAAATGTCACGTTGTTGTTGCACATCTACATTGGTTTGCCACCATTGTTTAAAAGCAGACATTATATTGTCGTTATACCCGGTAGAGTTTCTACCCAAGCCTTTGGTTTGTATCATGTTGGCATAGGCCGATATATTAAACTTATCGGTTACTTTAGCACCACCGTTAAAAGAGAAGTTGTGCTTGTTTATTTGGCTATTAGGCATTAAGCCTTCTTGGTCGAATTTGGTATAGTTTAAGCGCATATTAAACACATCGGAAGCCTTAGAGAAAGAAACCGAGTTTACCAAAGTAATAGGTGTTTCAAAGAAAGTGATAGGCCCATTTTTTGCCGCCATCCAAGGGGTTGCTTTTAGGTAATTTGGCGAATCTGGGTCTAAAGCATCCCACTGATACACCAAAAGATTCGGATCGAAGGCAGCACCATAAGAAGCATCCTCGGTAAAAGGCACTGCTAGGTCGTCTATGCCATCGCCATCGATATCTGTTGCTTCTAAATACGGATTACTAGGCGCGCTATAGTAAGGCCCGTAACCAGCACCGTATTGGTTTTGGTATTTGGCAAAAGTACTTTTGTCTATGTCTCCTACGGTAACCGAAGAGCTAAGAGTAATTCCAATGCCATCTTGTTTTTTTCCTTTCTTGGTGGTAATCATGATTACTCCATTGGCAGCTCTAGAGCCGTACAATGCTGTTGCAGCAGCACCTTTAAGTACGTTTATAGATTCTATATCGTCTGGATTAATATCGGAAGCCGTATTCCCGTAATCGTAATAATTACCTACCGCTTGTCCTTGGTACTGAGAGTTGGTATTGGTATTGTTTATGGGCACCCCGTCTATAACAAACAAAGCCTGGTTGCTTTGGGTAAGCGAAGCAGTTCCTCGGATAACCACATTGGTAGAACCACCGAGGTTGTTGTTTTTTCTAATCTGAATACCAGATGCCTTACCCGAAAGGGCGTTAACAAAGTTACCACTTTTGTTGGTAGTAAGTTCTTCTTCGCCTACTTCTTGTGTGGCATATCCCAAAGATTTCTTTTCTCTGCTTATACCTAGGGCGGTTACCACCACTTCATCCAAACTTTGGGCATCGTCTTTCATAGAAATGTTTATGGGAGCATTGCTACCCACGTTTCGTTCTACGGTTTTCATACCAAGATAGCTAAACACCAGTGTGCTGCCGATATCGGCATTTATGGTGTAGTTCCCATCAAAATCGGTTTGGGTACCTGTCGTGGTGCCTTTAACCAAAATGTTCACTCCGGGTAAGGGGACGCCTTGGGCATCCGTCACAGTACCAGAAACTGATTGCGCATAGAGCGTCATGCCAAAGAGACTGCATAAGAGCAGCATTAGCACCTTTTTTTTTGTTTTTAACTGCATATAATTATAGTTTTTGAGTTAGCATTTGCCTTTCTCTTTCCTTTTTTTGAAGAAGGATAGTTGAAAACAAAGCGATGAATAAAGAAAAATCAATTTCTCTGTTAATCAGGTTAATACTGATCAACCTTTACTGAAGTTTCTCTTTATTAATTTAAATTTTGGTTGGGATAAGGCTGAATAATGTGAAAAATAAGTGGGTTATGACCTATATGGTCTAAGCTATAGTATTATAGCAAAAGCCTTTATTTCTTGTAAGGTCTTATAGGGATGTACGCAAGAAGGGAGAGAATAGACTTTAAGTGTTAAAAAAAGAAGATGTTTTTTTGACATTTAGAAATGGTACTGCTTGTTTTCGAATAAAAGTCTTAAGAATTAAAAAATAGAGCGCATAGAAACAATGGCTTAAAAAAGGGGAGTATTTTGCTAGGATAGCTATCCTTTATTAAAAAAAGTGGGTAGAAATTATATCGAACTTAAGTTAGTTTACTCATAAAATCCGTCTTTTTTGGTTTGGAATACCAGCTATAGACTCCTTGTGTTGTATTGTAAATAATTGCATTTTAAGTACTTAAACGTCTATGGTGTAGGGTGGAAGAAAATTAGGCAAACCACAAAAAATGGATATCTCACAACAAAAAATAATTAAATCACAACAAAAATAGGAAAAATCCTACCATGTGTTATATGTTTACATTAGGAATAAGGATAATTTAATAGTTTAAAACCAATTAGTTATGTCTGTAAGTCAAAATAATATGCTTAGTATTTTTGATAAAGCGAATCGTGCTATGGAGATAATAGACTCTATGCATTCTTTGTCCCCAGATGAACGAGTAATTTTAATCGAACAATTGGAAGATCAGTATGTAAAAACCGATTCTATAAACTATCTTACCGATAGGATGGAGAGCTATAATGCGGCTTTGCATCGGGCTAGAAATGTGGTTTACGACTTGGATCCCAATGCATTGATGCTTCGATTGACGCCAATCAATCGATATCTAGAGATGACTTTGGGCAAGGAACATAAAATAAGCAAGAAGGTTGCGCGCTTGGCCCAAAAGATTCGAGGCAAACAAGCAAGGAGAAAGCTCAATGATTTGTTGGAAAAAGGAGGGAGTCCAATTGCACAAAGGAGAAAGCGAAATTTGGCAGACAATAGTTTTGAATTTCGGCGAAAAGATTTGCGAAAAATCATAGGCTTGTTAGAACAATTGGGCAGTGCCTATTCCCCGATATACAAAGAAATCCAAATTCATCGCTTGTATAAACTCTACTACAAATGTGGGGAAATAAATAGAACAATAGATAAACACGATACAGTCTTAGATATTCAAAAAACAGCCCATCAGGATTCGTTAGCCGCTTTGAAAAAAGCAATTATTAGGATAAAGAAGACTATTCGACAACGTTTTAAATATGAGTCTGAAGAGTATCAGCAGATGCGTGCGATACAGTTCTGATTTAAAAGAAATAAGCATATAGCACCAATATTCCTGGAAAACAGCCTAATAACCAAATTTTAGTTTGTTGGTAATAATGTTCTTTTTGAAATGTCCGCACCCATATAGGCAAAGATAGAGACCATATGAGGAGAAATACGAGTCCTAATTGTAGTCCTAAAAAACCGTATTTCCATAGAAACCGATAGTTTCCAAATCGAAAATGTGGCAAAACCATACTTATAATGATTACCAATACAAATAAAGTCCATAGAATAGGGGTGGCAATTTTAGGCAGGCTGAGAATTCTTTGTAAATATTTCATCTGTGAAACAGGACTAAGATGCAAATTAATAAAAATCTACTGACAGGACTGGGCCAAAAGGCAGGTATTTCTGCATTGTATTTTGGCAACAAATAGGTGTCTCATTCGTTTTAAGAAAGTATCAGCTCCAATTTTTTAGAACAAACAAGCCGCGAATGATACCGATACACTCTTCCTTTTATTTACACGATCTACAATTGCAATACCCTGCCATAGTATGCCGGGATTTGACTTAAGTTTTTCGTTTTTCTTCTTTCTTTTTAAGGCATAGGAAAAATGATGCGAGCATCGGTTGTGTATAGCGTCAGTATCTGCAGCAACCAAATCTATAAATGCTTGGGCAGTGAGGATTGCGCCTTAAATGCGAGTGGCATCCTCTTGTATTCTCGTCATCTTCCTCTCTAGGTCTATTTTTAAGTTTAAGACACTGTAGCCACCAATTCTTGAGCGGATCGATCGAAAAGGGATTGGGGATATATGTAGAAAAATAATGAAATAAGGATTAGAACCTCCTACCATATCCATAGGCTAATTGCTCGATCCAGAAGGAAACATGTTCCCATCCATTTCGGCTATGGCCAGTCTGTGCAGTTTGTCTTTTTGTTTGACTTTCATTTTTTCGATGTATTGAGTAGGGGTCAATTTGGTGAGCTTTTTAAAGGATTTGTTAAAAGTCACTTTGTTGTTGTAGCCTATTTTATAAGCAATATCGATGATGTGTAATTTATGGTGTTGGTCGCTTTCCAAAATCGATTTGGCTTCTTCGATGCGATAAAAATTGATCAGTTCAAAAAAGTTCATTTGGAAATGCTCGTTGATTACCTGAGAAGTGTTGTGTCTGGAAGTGTTGAGCTTATTAGAAAGCATTTCTAAGGTAATATTGTTTACCCTATATATTTTTTCTTCATCTAGAAGGTAGAGGAGCTGGGCGCGCAATTCATTGGAAAAATCCACAGTAAGACCCGACTTTTTGTATTTTTTGATGATTATCGGAGCATCTTCTTTGTATTCCTTTATTGCAGCGGCAGGTACTTCGTCTATTTCTTTGTTGATCCATTCGGGTTTGCTATATGCGATAAATGCGATATACATCACCAAGGATGCCAATAAAATCGCATGGACATGCAAAATATATGGCAGGTCGATGATCCGCAACAAACTCAGCCCGTAAATCACGTAGATTCCCCAGTATACCCAATAATAATTTTTGAGTCTAATTTGCCACAGCTGCCATAGATTGTTATTTTTGGTTTGCTTGTTGTGTAGTCGTTGAATAAGTATGGCATATACCAAAAGAGAAATAGCTTTGGTTGCAAATATGACCGATGCTCCGGGCAATATATATCGATCATTATTGAGCAATACCAGCAATTTTTCGTTTTCGCTCAGGGCGTAATATGGAAAGATATAAATCAAAAGAGCCAAAGATGGCAACAAGTGCATCAAGTCCTTTGTTTGAAAAGCATAATGGGTGGTGGTTTTTTTAAAATAGAAATACAATAAAGGACCGTATAAGAAAGAAAAGGTGGTAGAAAAGAACAGCGAATGCGGTGCTTTGTAAACATAATTGCTAAAATACAAAGCAATATGGCCTATGAGAATGGAATGAAACAATATAAACAGTCCAAGTAGTAAATTGGCGCTTTTTTTCTTTTTTTCAGAGATATTGAGCACTACAGCTATAAACAAGCCGATAATACTAGAAACGATGCAAAAAAAAGTCCATATATTGAACCGAGGCTTATAATGTTCCAAAATAGATCGGAATTTTACAGAGTCTTTGAGTACCAAAAATTCATCTTGATATATAAACTCCAAGTCACCCGATTTGCGGATATATTCCAAAATAGATTTGTTGGCAAGATCAAAATCCTTCTCCAAAGCAGCCCGATACGCCCGATTTTTTATTTCTAAAAGCGAATCCTGGCTCATATGCGCATACACGGGTTTGATTTCATAGAGAAATTCCCGATGCGAATGAGCAACTATTTCTGTGTGATGCAACAAAAAGAGCAGTACGACAAATAGCCATCTCGGCCTAGGATAGAAATTGTTGATTAGCAATGGTTGTTTTTTTTGTTGATTGATGATGGTCAGCCGATGAATATAGACCTTTTCTTATAAGACCGCAAATTCAATAAGATGTTACAAAAAATCGTCATTGCCGATAAGAAATTACCTTATTTTTAAGATATTTAGCGTATGTTTAACAGTTGTGACTGTAAGTTTGTCTAAACGTAGCATGATTTTAAAAATACTTTATGTAAAGCTTGTTGCCTATGTTTTGATGCGTCCATAATCGGGTGGTAGGATTTTTGTTAAGAAAAATTTGCAAAAATTGTCGGTTTTCTACAAGCTGGGCTCTGGCAAGAAGAATAATAATAGATGGATGAAAAGGATATGCGAAAAATCACAACCAGCAATTACCAATTGGGAGTGGGAGTATGGTAGGCATCATCATCTAAAGTTCTTGTAACTAAAAAAGTCTCAAAAGAAATAATAATAGGGGAAAGAAGAACATATTATTTCCCCGCAAAACATCTAAAAGGGCCAATAGATTTACAACACCTTAGCCACTGTAGATCGAAGTGATTTTACTGCTTTCCACTTTTCAAGTTTGTCTTTAGACAGTTGGCTTAAGCCTATGTTAGGAGCACTTAGTTTTAATTCCACAAATATTTCTAGCAACTTCTTAACTCCTCTAATAGGTGTGTTTGCCATGTTTGCAATCATATGATCTAAAAGACTTAATAAGGCTTTATTATGTTTTTTAGAAACATGGAATAAGTTAGTAGTCAATAAGTCTGTAAATCGTTTAAGAGGAGCATATTCACCCAATTCTAATTTGCCTAAAATTTGACCAAGCAACACATTGTCAATTTTGTTTTCAGCGTTTGCTTTTATCCATAATTCTGAAGCAAGCTCACGTGCAACTTTGTGGCTGCACAAAAATCCAGTTGCCAAAAAGAGATAGGTAGACTCTTTAAAATCGTCTCTATGCCATATTTCATAAAGGCCTTTTAGCAAATTGACCATATTTTTTTTACTGGTTTCATTAAAAAAAGTAGATTCTTTCATATTATAATGAATAACATGGCTCAAGAACATGCTTGGATTATTTGGGGAAAGAAACAAAAATTTCACATCATCATGAGGAGGGATTACAGTATAATATCGTTGTTTTTTGAAGCGCATATACTGATATATACTACTAATTTCAATCTTCTTTTTATGAAACAGGCCAATGATGCTCGAAACGATAGATTCTGCTTCCTTTTTATGGATGCCTTTAAGTTTTAACTGCTTTCGAATCATTTTTTTTTGCACATGTTTCCTTGTTACATAATCATACTCTTTATAAAAATGGTCTCTCTTTTTGCAATCCCATGTGTAATTTCCCATTTCCTTTATGAGCGGATTCATGAGAGAATCTTGAAAATATTTAATTTCCGCAGACACATTTCTGCTCAACACACTTTGAAGCCATAATTCTGGTCTTGAAATATCTGTATTTTGAATTTTCAACTGATTAAAATGATATTTCAAAACCTTCTTAATTTCATTGCTTTTTATTTTGCCGATATGCGAAACAATATCTGGGGAATATTCCTGTATTGGCAATCTCCCCATAGCAATTTGGAAATCATAAAGATGAAACTCTTTATGGTTTTCCTCGTATGCTATGATTCTGTCAATTAAAGTGTTAGGAGCAACCCAGCAAGGGACATGTGTAGGAGTAGATAATAGATCAAGAGCTAGACCTTTTTTTATTAGAGATTTTGATTTTACAAATAATATATGGTGAATTTGATAGATGTAATCTGGAATAGCTTGCTTTTCTATTTGTTTTAATCGTTCTTTATACAGAGAACTATAGAATCTATTTTCCTTAAACTTCTTGATTTTTTGGGCTTTATTCTTTTTAAAACTTGCAAGCTCAGAAGGATACTCTCTCATTAGGATTTCCGCAAAATCATTGATATAATAAGCTGCTTCCGATTCCAAACTTCCAATCTGACTATTCCCATCAAAGTTCATGGAAAGGTCAAAAGAACGCTTAAATATAGGCTCTAGTTTTGCAACATTATTTTTGTTTAAAAGCGGATATAATTTTGGTAAATAGCTTAAGAGTAAATCTATATGATATACCTCATTATTGTCGATAGATTGACTTACAAAAAAGATGAAATCATCTAAAGTTTTAAGTATGGGAATTTCTGCTTCTTTTGATAATATTTCAGTTTCATCTACAGCATAGATTTCTTCTTCAACTTCCGCTTCACTTGAAGTCACAATGTAGGCTTCTAAAATCTTCCTCGACGAATGAAACAAATTATCTGAATATAGTTGGATTTCGTCTAGCAGTTCTTGCTTTTTGGAGCTTCCGTATTTCTCTATGATCTTAGCTGCTCTCAACTGTATTTTTTCATCAATGTTTATCAAAGCCTCTGCTGCTTTTTTACATACAGAAATAGTGGAAGTTTTACGATTTTTAGCAATTTTATCTAAAATCATAAGAGTTGAATGAACTACAGATTTCGTTTCAGAATTTAAAAGAATCGATGCATTTTCAACGAAGATTTTATACTTAAACTTTTTATGGTTGGCAACTAATTTAAAATATTTAAGAACGGTATTTATCACCTTCGAATGCGGGGAATTTAAAGCTGCAAAAAATTCATCTTGTAAAGTCAATATTTCATCTTTAGACGGATTTAATTTTAATAACAAATCAAAAAACCAACCGCTGAGTGATTTATTAAATCCTTTAGTCGAAGAATATATGGCAGCAATTAAAACCCTTTTTCTATCCAACTTGTTTTCTTTGGTTAGATTGATAAAAGTATCTATCCATATGTGATTCCCTCCTTTATAGTTCTCTAAATGAAGGTAGTTATAATAATTATTGATGGAGGTCTCCTCTTCAAACAATAGCCAAATATGCTCATTTAGAGTTACTTTATACTTTGTTAAAACTTCTGGCAAATAAAAACTTTTGCGTCTGTTATCGACTTCTCTGTTCTGAACAATAGCATCAGGCAACTTATTTACAATAATATTATGGGAAAGTTCTATCAATCCTTCTTCAGATAAGCGCATCATTTTTTCGTAAGATAGTCCCCATGGAATATCTTCGTTGATTAAATTGCTATACCATTTTGGCTTATACCAAGGAATGATATGTTCCAAACAATAATCATCTACGGCTATTGCAGATGCACTGAATACAACTCTCTTTAGATCTGTTTTATTTAAACAGACAAAACATACCATGTTTATAGCTTTCCTTTGGTTGGCTGTATACGTTTCAATAGGCGTAAAGCTTATAGAACCACCTGACCTTTTTTCACGATATTTTATTTCGGTAATTTCCTTATGCAATTTCTTAACAAAAGGAGAAATTTCTTTTTTATCCTTTGGACTGAGTTTTTTTAAAAATGGTATGACATCTCTTTCTTTAAGAATAAGTTTTTCTAATTCTTTTTCAAGCATATTCTATATGGCTTTTGCTTTTTTCTTTACTGCTAAAATATGTTTGCAAGCTCCACGCTCACCTTGGTTTTTGCTAAACCAAGTACAAGTACACCGCTGATTATTTCCATGTATAACAACATAATGTTGCACACCACTGCCTTCTACTTTAGCTTCTATTCTATCATCTTGCTTTAAAGTAATATGCACCTTATTCTCTTCTAAAAGCTTCTCTGCACCTTTGAGTCTCGGGTTTAAAGACAAAATTCTTTCTAGCCTAAAAGGCAACCTTCTGTAAAAGAACCCGTTTTTTGCTAAATCATATCCCAATAAGCCCATAGCCGATAATTTGGTAGATAGCTTTTCAATCTTAGAAATGTCGATACCTTCCTCTATAGACATTAATGCTGGGTTAAACTCTTGGTTGGTATAAGAATAATTATCAAATGCTTGTACCAATGCATCTGGTAAGTCTTCTATTAGAGATTCTAAAGCGGCACCCTCGCCAGAAAATCCTCTCCAAAAATCCCTTGAAATAGAAAACACAAAATTCAATTCATCAAAACATAAAATGAAAGTTACGGATTGCATGTCCTGATGAGGAAACACTTGAAGCTCATTTATCAAAGGAATAAGTGGCTGTAGCAATTTTAACCTATGGATACCTCCTATGCAGACAGCATTTGAAGCCTTCAGAGGACTGAATAAATATTTGCTCCCTCTTTTTATTAGATAATAGTCCGTCTTTACTTTTCCAGTTGGAATAGTTTTGAACAATTGAATAGCTTGTACACGATTTAAGGTTTGCACATAGTCAGACTCAGAAAAATAGTGTTGTACAGTGGTTAAGCCCTTAATCCATTTACTAGGTAGGGGTACTTTTCGTTCTACAAAACTTTCCCCTCCTTTATGAAACCCAACTTCTTTTTGACCAACAGATAAAATAAGTTCATCATTTTTCTTTATTTTACCCAATTCTGAAATCAAAGGGGTGTTAAAGTCAACATTGGTAGTGCCATTCTCTATAAACTCGCCATCTTGTCCATTTTCCAAAACATCAACCCTCCCATATACTCCTGCACAATGAGAAAATCCTTCAAATCTGATTTGGTTATTTCCTGCTGTAACTATTGGGTCTTTCAGTAATGCTAATTGAAATGGAGATAAATTAAAACTAGACTGAACAATATTCGATAAGGTGATCAAGCATCTTGACAAAGCATAAGGGTTATTCAATTTACCCCAGAAAAAACAAGGAGAACTTCCTTTGTCAACCTCGTTAAATTTGGATAAGAGCAGGTTCTCCTTACCCTGTTTTTTTTCTAAACTAGAAAGAGAGTTGTATGTATATCTTAATGTGTCTACAGACATGCTTTTTGTTTCTTATGTAGTTAAAGTATATCAATTTAAGTAATTGTTTTTACACAAACAGAAAGTTAGGTTAATTAATTCCATAAAATTTCTTAAGTAAGAAGCAACTAGAAATAAAGACATTTTTCACCAACGATTATTAGCAATACGTATTCATTCCTAAACTATAGTATCCGTTTGCTCCCAAAGATTTAAATACCACTCTTTTTTGTGTTTGTAAATATAACGAATAGCATCATCCGAATCTGGGGAAGCAAGGCGCCAATTTTTTTGGCGCTTTTTTTTAATCAATAAGCAACTGAGTTACTGTAGCCGCATTAGTTGCCCATTTCAAATCATATGTTTCATCTGCATTTTCCGCATGGGAAACTATTTCTAATCCTTGGGCTTCAGCTTTAAGCGCTAAGAGGTGACCAATGTTCAATTTGCTGTTTAATTTATTTAATAAAGCCTCAACAGCTTTAGTATCTAAATTTTGCACAACTTGACCACCAAAGGCCATCTCTAACCAAACAATTTCTCTTCGCTTCACATCGAGCACCCCAAAAACTAATCCTTTAGTCATTTTTTGGGTGATTCTAAGCTGGTGCTGCACACAGGACGGATCGTATGCCACACCTGTTTTTGGAGAAATTCTCATCGGGTGTTTACTATCCATCCAACCAACAACGAGGTTAGGCGAAAGGCTTCCATTAGTATAGGCATTACAAGTAAAGCTCACATACTTTGCGCCTCTTGTATCTAATTCATCAAGGTATACATCAATATATTCTGCTGTACCAATATTATGGGGTATATGCTGTATGTCGCCACTATGCTTGCACCCAGCAATCACCAGTCGGGAGTAGGAACAAAAATCGGTATGATGGTCGTAGGCTACACTGCAGCTTAAATCCATATCTAAATGTTGGGCGGCTAACCCTTGTCCCCACTGCAAGAATAACCTAACGGTATTCCCTTCAACTGGAAATCGAGTTCCCATTAATGCAGAAGGCAAATCTTGTACGGACTCACTTCTATTTCCTATTGCTACAGGAATATGAAATAAGCCTTCGTCAATGTAAATGGTTTTATTTTGATTCTCCATGCTGGCAAACCTTTTCCTCATCACTTCAAGACACAAATCTTCAATTTTAGATTGCATTTCCTTTAAATGACTGTCTTCATAAAGCTTTAAAAATTGGTTTGCAGCAACCCTTTTATTGGTTCCCCCCAAAGGCTTTACATTTCTAGTGGCATTTTTATCAAAATACGTTTGTGCATACATGCTTAATGTAAAAACCAATCTAGCAGGAATTTTATCCGCAATCTCAGAAAAATGCCTTAGCGTTTCATCTTCCCCAAACCATAGCATATTCGAAAATAAGGAACGGGCAAACAAACCTGGTCTTTGCTTTAATAGCTTAAAGGTATTTTGCGCATCACTCTTTAATCTAAAATGATTAACCTTACTTTGCCATACTTCATAATCTTCATTGTAAAACACATCTAAAAGCTTAGCTAAGTTTTCAAACCCTTTTCTTTTGCTGTATTCCGCCAAACGCAAAGCCCTGATAAAACGAACCCACATGCCTCTTTTTGGGTGCATGATTTCACAGCTTTTTACTGCTGATAAATCTAAATTATTTAACCAAGTAGCAACTCTTTTACAATCCTGTCTAGAGTACTTTAGCTTCAAATTTGCTTTAGATTGCAACCTAGCTACACCAGTTTTATCTAAAGGACCGATGATATTCCTATGGTTTTTTGAAGCCCTATTGATTATCGTTTTTGGCTCTATAATTTGTAAAAAGCCAGTGTGTTTGTACCATAAATACCTTAAAATATCATTTGGATGATTAAAAAGAATTTGTGCTGCATCACTTCGATTATTTTCAACCAAAATATCTATAACAAGCATTAGTGTTTCTTTGATACCAATTTCCAAATTTTGTGGTAAATCAAACTCAGATAAAAGTATTTTTAAACTATCTACTTGAGTAGCATCTAACGCAGTTTTTGATTGCAATAAATCCTCATAAAACTGTTTCACATCATCATCTTTCCATAGTTCTAAAACCTTTAGTTTGCTCCCTTGATTTTCATATGCCATTTTCCCAATTTCAAAAGGGGTTCCACAGAAAGGACATCCGTTATACCTCTCCAGAGGGAAAGTACCATGAGGGATAAGGTGTCCGCAGTTTAGTTTTGTACCTTTCTTGGTTTGAAAAATATTTCCAAAAAGCGTAATGATATGGTCTAAAACGGTTTCTCCAGTGGGAATATTCCATTCTTTGACCAATGGCGTCCAGTTCTTATTAACTCCAGTAATTTCCTTTAAAGTATCCAGTAAGTCCAATTTATACTTTGGATTTACATTGTTTAAAACATGCAACAATTCTTCTGAAAACGTAAAACCTAATTTAGAAGCGTTTGCCACCAAAACAGATGTAGTTCCGGTTATAGATTTATTGTTTCCAGTAATGAACTCTACTGGTACATATATCGCATTTTGTCTGATACTTACTTTAAGTAAATCTTGTTTCATTGTATTCATTTATAAAGTTTATAAATGAGGTAATCTTGCTTCTGATTTCAAACCATGATTGAGTGGGCAATGCCCAAGAAGTAAGAAACAATTGACCTCAATTTTTAATTGGTAATCCATAAACTACTCTAGGGCGGATTCGAACCGCAAATGCCAATATGAAGTAAGTTTATGTTGACCATGTAGTGGGGCAGGTGGGACTCGAACCCACGACTTGGGCATTATCAGTGCGGAAGTAAGCCTATATTGACCTATTGATGATTTTTAAACAATTGGACTTGAACCAAAGGCCTCGAAAGGCTTTACCGATTGAAGTATGTTTAAGTTGACCATAGACAGAATGTTGTCACCATTATTCGAACTTTATAAGATAATTTATAAACTAACCTGCTCTAACCATCTGAGCTACTGCCCCTTTTGTGTATTAGGTAATTATAAAAGTATTACTTAAGTGGTTGCTTGAAGTAACTTTTATTTGACCTAATATGTATTTTAAAGAACGTTTTTATCTATTGACAGTTCAAAGGTGCAACAGCACTGCGCATTCATTTTGCGCAGTAAAATTTATTTTTAAAATTAGCAGGAATAGCATGAGTTGAACTCGCATCTTCGGGCTCGTAACCCAATGTTTTACCCATTAAACGATACTCCTAAATTGTGGAACAAACAGGAATCGAACCTATCTTCGGATTTTCAGTCCGTCGCACTGACCAACTTTGCTATTGTTCCCTTTGGGGTGACTTCGGGATTCGAACCCTGTTCTTCTCATTCACAGTGAGATGTTTTACCAAATAAACTAAAGCCACCATATGTTGTAAACTCGATAGGACTCGAACCTATACCTCAGGAGTCAAATTCCTGTATGCTCACCATTTGCATCACGAGTCTATATACGCCACCTTGGATTCGAACCAAAACTACACGAGGTTTAAACCTATAGCTTCGCTCGGTGCTTTTGTAAAAACAATTGTTTTTACGCACCAATCTCTTCCAGTTGGGCTAGTGGAGCATAGTATGGGGAGAGAGATTCGAACTCTCAAAATCCTGATTATAAGTCAGGTGTGTTTGCCAATTTCACCATCCTCACATTTGTTAATCGTATTCCGTAGGGGAATTGAACCCCTAATTCCACATAGAAAATGTGGCGTCTTCACCATTTGACCAACGGAACATTTCGTCTGAGAAGCAGGATTAACTTCGTTTTTCCTGCTAGGCCTCCTTGCTAATCCAACTCAAGTAAACTGGATTGGATTGTATCGTCTGAGAAGCAGGATTCGAACCTGCGACCTCTCGCGTCCAAGGCGAGTAAACAACCACCGTTATCTTCTCAGAGAAAGTACCACACGGTTACGAATTATAACCTACAGTTACTCGAGAGACAGTCAAATAACTATTGTGGTACAAGTGGAAGTGATAGGACTCGAACCTACAAGCTCCGAAGAGACCAGATTTACAGTCTGGCGCGCCAACCAATTGCACAACACTTCCATTTAGAGATCAGGATGAGATTGCTTCGCTTGCTCATCAAATCACAAAGTGGATTTTTACAACATTCAAACAAGTTAGATGTTGTTTCAATCATTGAGACAAGGATGAGATTCGAACTCATAGATGACGGATTTGCAATCCGTAGCCTTAACCATTCAGCCACCTTGTCTTTCTTTATTGCGGAGAGCAAAGGAATCGAACCTTCATCACGCCAAGGCGTGAACTTGATTAGCAGTCAAGCGTAACAAACCAATATTTACCTACTCTCCAATGCGGAAGGAGTGGGAGTCGAACCCACACGAGTCGTTAACTCCTAACTGTTTTCATGACAGCGACCACCACCTATTGGCTTGTCCTTCCAAATGATATCGATAAAAAAAGCACCTCGTTTTGGGAGGTGCTTTACTTTTTATATGATATATGAAATCAATTCATAAATAAGTATTCTCCCTAATTCGCAACATGTTTTGCTCATAGCTATAAATCAGCTCCAAGTGCTTCGGCGAGCGAAGACAATAACTAAAAGATAAACTATGTTGTAAATGCGTTGTCATGATGTTGTTTTTATTATCGTGTTTTGACGGTGCAAATATGAAACCAATTTTTGAAATACACAAGAAAAATATAAATTAAATTATTGATTATCAATTCATTAAGTTGATTTTAGATAATAGGATTCTAGTCCGAATTTCTACGGATTTGGAACATTTTATACAACAGTCTGTCTCCCAATTGTTTTCAGTTTCAATTTTCTATGTTACCTTTTTCTAGCTTCTAAACATTATTTGAAAATTTCCATAAAAAAAGCGCCCAAATTTACTTGGACGCCTATAATTTATAATGATTTATGGTCAATAATTACTGTCAATTACTTCTAGAAACCACATAGCGTCCTAATCGCTCACTATATTCTGAACGAAAAACATAGAGACACGGCTCTATTTGTTGACTAATATGTAATCTTTGTAATTTCATTTGCTGTGCAAATATGAGACTTTTTTTTAAATCAATGCTGCACTTTATAAAAATGCGCTCTAGTTTGTACCAATAAATCATTGATGGTATCTATATCAGGTCTTTCCGGCAAATTAGAAGCTGCATATAAGGCTTCTAATTCTAATTTTCTCTGTTCTGCCCAACGCACCAAATCCTCATACGCAAACTTACCTTTCTTTATATCTAATAGAAATTCCCTATCCGAACGTCTTACATTAATTGTTCTTTCGGAAGCTATCTCCTTTGCCATGTGCAATAACCTAAACGTATGCATCATGTTTTTGGAATCGTAATTTTTACCATGAGACACCGTTGTTTTATAGCGTTCTTCATTGCGTTTTTCAACCCAATCCCAATATGCTGCATACTTTTTGCAATAGGTGGAATAACCATCTTTGTTAAAGAATAGCATTCCTATAGCTTCTTCTCCCTTCGGTATAGAACTTAAAGCTACATCATTGGCTCTATCATTCTTTATAATGCCTTTATAAGGAATCTCTAAACTATGATATAGATTGTTACAATCTTTAAGATGTGAAATATTAGCTATCCCGCAATGTTCTTGTTTTATCTTTTTAATATCCAAGAAAGTCCGCAAAGGCATTGTTTTTCCGCTTTCATACACCAAACAAAAATCTAAAACCGACTTCCGTTCCTTTTCAACTGGGTTTATAATTTTCTTTTCTAAACCTCTTGCTTTTTTGATTTGAGCATAAGCGTAATTAGCGAAGGACTTTTCACATTGTTTAGACAAAAAATCATCTAATTTTATGTCATCAAATATCGGGTGCTTGTAAAGTATACACTCATCAGGTACATTCAATAATTCTAAGATATTGGGATTATTTTTTGAACAAAGCTCTATAAACTTTCGTAGTTCGTAATAAACAATATCATTAGACTCATTATTAATTTGACCAATATAATCCAACCCATAAAATTGTGCTTTAGGAAGAATGAACACACCTCTTATATCTGTATCTGATGTAGGTGTGTCTATAATTCCCCCCATCGTTAGGACAATAAAACTCTTTTATTAGTTAAGCAATCGCCTAGAGTTTTCCATATTTCAATATAGGAAAAAGTATCTAAAAACTTTTTCCGTATAATGTTGAAATGTGGTAAACTCGTGCTCATG
>JAOXRU010000266.1 GCA_025800395.1 Flavobacteriaceae bacterium | reverse complement strand
GGGAAAAACAGATATGGTTTATACCAAGTTGCTTACGGAACATTTGATAACCGCAATGCAGCCTTGCATTTTTTAGCTAAAGTTCGCAATCAAGAAGATCCGGATGCATGGCTCTATATTTCCCGTTAGCACAATATTATTCCATTTCTACTTTAAAACACCCCCAACAATTAGCCCTTTATTCCTTTCTGCTGGGTAATTCGGGTTATAAAGAAACCAAAGCTATGCTTTAGTTTTCTGTATTGTACAAAGAAAAAACTCAGCTGTTTCTTTTAAGGGCACATCAAACTAGAATTGGAAACACCTCTTTTTCTTATAATTTTTCTAGGTTCTTTTCTTAGAACTGATGATCTTGTATTGTTTTGCCAATTTATGTGTTAGATTATGAATTCTGATATGTTATAAAACCGGATTATCGGACTTAATGTATCTTTGTTTAAAAATAATAATGGATACACCAAAGACACCTTCAGACTCTAGAACATTTATGACCGATTTGGTTTTGCCTAGTGAAACCAATCCGTTAAATAATTTGTTTGGAGGCGAATTATTAGCACGTATGGATCGTGCAGCCAGTATTGCTGCTAGAAGACATTCGAGAAGGATTGTGGTTACGGCTTCGGTAAACCATGTGGCTTTTAATCGTGCGGTACCTTTGGGAAGTGTTGTAACGGTAGAGGCAAGTGTTTCTAGGGCTTTTAAAACCTCTATGGAGATATTTTTAGATGTTTGGATAGAAGATCGAGAAAGCGGTTCTAAAACCAAAGCAAATGAGGCTATTTACACCTTTGTTGCTGTAGACGATATGGGGCATCCTATAGCTGTTCCGCCTTTGGAGCCTGTAACCGATTTGGAAAAAGAAAGATTTATAGCCGCCTTAAGAAGGAAGCAGTTGAGCTTA
>JAOXRU010000293.1 GCA_025800395.1 Flavobacteriaceae bacterium | reverse complement strand
AAAACTCTCTTTGACTTAACTGGCTAGATTGATACTCCCTAAGTATCAAATAAATCTGCTGCTTGGTTCTTCTTTTTCGCATACAACAAAGCTAAATAGCGAATCGATACCAAGCAAGATGTGGTTAGTCGGATGGATACGGAAATAGGTAGGCGGATGCAGAAAAACGAATTGCAGCAGATCGCTTAAAAAAAATCAATCGCACCCATAGGGAACGTGCATCCCGTTGGTAGAAAAAAGCATGTTTTTACCTCCAAAAATATACGATCCAAAAAAAACTAACAAAAACTACGGAGCCGAACAGGTAAATCACATCACAAACAACCAAAATTCAAACAATAAGAGCTATTTTCTGAATGCGCCTTTAAATAAAAGTCAAACCCTCGATAAATTTTGTTTACACAGTTACGGGATAGTGTCCTTTGATTTAAGCACCGATTCCTCTGGGGCTAGCCCCAGAGGAATCGAAACAACAGACAGAGTTTAGTTTACAGACCCAAGCCATCTAATGAAGCTGCTGCTTCATGTCTTCTAAAATCACTTTATATAATCGATCTTCTTCACATAATAACCCCACCTTAACTCAATTCTTAATTCATCATTTATTCTTTTCTTTGTATCCATCCGACTAACTACATCTTAGTTTTTTCTGGGATATATCCAGGTAGGAGTTCTTCTAGGCGGTTAGCTTTATGTTCGGGGATTTGTTCTAAGGTTTGAGATAGCCACTTTAGGGGATCGATCCCTTGGGTTTTG
>JAOXRU010000224.1 GCA_025800395.1 Flavobacteriaceae bacterium | reverse complement strand
ATCGATACCCAGGTAAAGTCCAGCCTGATTTTGGTTTGGGTAGCCTTCCAATGGCTTTATGGATATCAACACCAGCACCCCATCCCATTTCTTTTACAAATGTATTATACGATTTTGAATATCCTCTCTTTTTAGCTTCTTTGTATTGATCTTTATAATATTGAACAAGTTTTTTAGCATCATTTACTGGCATTTTGTTAACTGGAGCCCATAATTCAGGATCAGCCAACAGCTTGAGTCCTTTCTTGTAATCTACTTGCCATGGTGATCCGAAAATGCCGCTTTTTAGCCCTTTATCAAGTATGCTAGCACCAGATTTGTAGTGATCATAATTGTCTTTTACACCTTTGTAAGCTTGGGAGGCTAATAACCTTCCAAGAGCACCCCAAGAAGCAGTAGGATTCACAAACATAGAGCTCGCATAAACTATTTTGTCTGTCAAAATTGGTCCCTTTTTCCTGTAAAGAGCACCGCCCTCCTGGCTTTTAACAAATCTGGTCTTTTTGATGCCGCATTCTGCGCAAGTACAGAAATGCATCAATCTGCCATTTTTCGCTGTTTTGTACCCTGATGGCTCAATGCATAAAGTTTGTTTTCTC
>JAOXRU010000200.1 GCA_025800395.1 Flavobacteriaceae bacterium | reverse complement strand
TGCTTACTTGAATTTCCCTTGGCAAATACATAGTATGATATATACTACCAATTGGATAGAACGACTTAATAAGACAATTAGAAGAACTACAAAGATTAGAAACTCATTCCCTAACTCTGATAGTGCTTTGAATCTTATTTGTGCTCTACTCATTGAAAAAGAAAATACTAATTATAGGAAATATCCTGTAACTGCTTTTTCGGGAGTTAAGGATGTTTTAGAGGATAAAATCGAAAAGCTGTAGACACACTTTTCTGCACACGGCTTTGTTTCTTAACCCCAATAAAGTACAAAATGTTGTTAAAATCTACTGTAGAAATTAAACTAGCATTATCCAAAATAATTTCAAAAATGTATGCCACACAAATATGCTAAATCGAAAGGTTGGCATGTCCCTAAACAAAAACATAAAGTAAGCAACTGGTCAGAATATAATCAATCTCTAAAGAATCGTGGACGAATAGATATATGGCTTAGCAAAGATGTCATAGACGGCTGGT
>JAOXRU010000254.1 GCA_025800395.1 Flavobacteriaceae bacterium | reverse complement strand
TTTATATATTTGTTTAATAAGTGTATATTATTAAACATGCTGTATATGAAATCCAAACTTGATAGAACGTGTAGTGTACTTGTTCACTCATGTTTTAGAAATGTTGGTCTTCATATCTACATATATGAATGGGCTACATTTTGGCTCAAGTTTGATGTTTTGCGTGCTTTGTTCCTTTTTTCCCCCCCACCCACACCAGTATGTCTAAAGCTGTTGCTTTTAGATACTTGATCCATAGTACGCCCGATATTCTATTTGCGGTGCCGGTTTGTCATCCAAGCGTTGTCAGATTTCTTTCCATTGCTCAATCGAAGCAATATGCGTTCTCTCTTACAGAATTGCATTCGGTCACAGATTCCCTCAACAAGTGGTTCTCTTGTGGTTCTATTTGGGGCCTTTGTTTTTGATACAGGTTATTTTGCTTTGTTTTTATTTGTTGGGGGATTGTGACAACCATCAGACCTGGCTTCAAAAATCTCCCCATAAAATTCATGGGGGACAGATCTTGGAATTAAATCAAGGCAGTCGAAAAAGAAGATCAATTTCAAGTGCGTCCGTCGTATCCAGATATATAGCATAAATATTATAGCTGGTTTATATATAGGTTTAATAAGTGTATATTAT
>JAOXRU010000176.1 GCA_025800395.1 Flavobacteriaceae bacterium | reverse complement strand
AATTGGGATATATCAATTAGCAAAAAGTTTTCTCCGCCTTATACTTTTGGGGTTTTTAATTCAGAGGTTTGGCAAGATTTAATGACTCATTCCAAAAAAGACTCCCGCAACTATATTTCCGAGTTTTTGGAGTTGGATGTGCGAGCGGTGAAGAGTAAGATTGCAGATGTGTTTAGTAAGCCTCGGTATGTGGTAAACAGGTTGCCCCAAGGGACGGTAGTTCGGGTATTGGGTGTAGAACAAAAAGGGGGCTTAGTTCCTGTGGAGTATTACACCGACGACACCAAGGTAGACACGGCACTGATGACGGCATCGTTTTTAGAAAAACCCCTGCACGCCACAGAGCCACTAGTAGAGGCTAGTTTTTCGTGTGAGGGTATTTATGGCGGCGTAGAAAAGATTATTTGTTCGGACGTACATTTGGGTTTATTAGACCAATGGCTAGGTACTTACTACAAACAAGCAAAGTTCCTCAAACCCAAAGAACTTAAAAAAAACCAACGAGCGTGGCTAAAAGAGAGAAACAAGGTACTAAAAATCAAAGACCCCTACGAACAAAAATCCACCCTGCAACATCTCTACCAAGAGCGGATACAGTTTTTGGATAACTGGCGGGGGTAGTGTTTGTCGTTTCGGCTTTGCTCAACGACCTGCATTTCGGCTTCGCTCAACGACCTGTGTTTTCTCCCGATGCGTGAGGGTGAATGAAGGTTGTTAGTGAGGGTACATTTGTTTTTCAGATTCAAGAATGTGAGAGATGATGCCCACTTTTTTGTTTTCTGAGAGAAGTATTTAACTAGGCAAGTGTTTTTTATGTTAAAAAAAGCATAACATAAACTATAAAATAGTTAAATTCACCTACTTAAAAATTAACAGAAAAGGAGAATGGTGTGGAGATTACTTTTAGTGGTGTTATTGGTCGGTTTTTCGTCGGGGGTTTCGGCTCAAGAGAAAAGCAAAAAGATAGTGATTCAAAAGCGAGAACTAGAAGGGGCGATAAAACTTAAGTGGAATATAACAGACGAAGGGAATTGGTTAGAGATTATCCGAAAAGGGTTTGTGCTAGAGCGTAAAGAAGTACGGCGCGATGGGAAACTATTGTTGGAATCAAAACCGACTGTGTTGGACACTTTGAAGATAGCCCCAAAGAAGGAGTGGTTAAAGTTCGATCCAGTTAAGAATAAATATATAGCGATATTATCGCAAGCGCTTTTTGGAGAGAGTTTTCAGGTAAATGCACAATCTCAGAGTTTTATCAATCAAATCAAACAACAGAAGAACGATAGAGAGCAACGTTTTTCGGTGGGTAATTTGTCCTTGAGTACCGATTTTAACGCTGCCATTTTAGGAGGTTCAGCCTATATAGACAGTACGGTAAATCAAGAGTCAGAATATGTATATAGGATTAAGTCTTTGTATGCTCCTAACAACAAGGAGTATCAAGGGATAGTTTTAGGAAGTTCGTCCAATTACAAGCCACTGAATAAGCCGATAGCCATGGAGGGAGTTTTTGGGGAGAACAAGGTCAATTTGGGCTGGCGTTTGTCTTTTGAGAACAAACCATTTATAGCTTATGAGATTCAGGTAATGGGAGAGGATTCCGTATTTGTTACGGTGAATAAGAATTTGATAATACCAGACATAGACCCCAATATGCCAGAGTTTATGAAAAAAGTTTTTACTCGTATAGTTACCCGAATAATAGTATAGAGCAGAAATATAGCATACGTTATCGAGGATTGACAGACTTTAGTGAATGGAGTCCATATTCTGAGATTTTAGTGGGTAGTCCCGTTCATAAACTAACGATAAATCCAACCATATTAGAGATAAAAAACTTAACAGAGCTTAAGGGGTTTGATTTGGAGTGGGAATATCCATCCAAAGAGCTTTATCGGGTGAAAGACATAGAGTTGGAATATGCCAAAGAGATGTATAGTCCGTATACCACTGTAGCAACGGGCGATAAGTTAGGGATATTGGGAGATGTATCTATCATTAGTATAAAAAAGGCAATGAAAACGGGGTATTATCGATTGCGGTTAAAAGGATATCACAAGGAATATACGCTGTCTATGCCAAAAAAAATAATAGTACCCAATACCATTCCCCCAGAGGCTCCTGTGGGATTGAATGCGAAGAAAAAGCAGACCGATGAATATACGGTAGTTCGGTTAAAATGGAAGCCAAATAAGGAATGGGATTTGCTGGGATATAGGATATATCGGTCAACAGAGAAAGACGGGGACTATAAGTTGGTGGACAACAATCGTTTTTTTGAAGAGGCAAAATACACGGATTATGTATCTAAGGCTAGTGGGGTGGAGGCATACTATTATAGCATAAGGGCTGTAGATCAAAATTACAATCATTCGAAGTTGAGTGAATCTGTGAAAGTGTCCATTTTTGAGGAAACGAAGGAATATCCGATAAAGATGTTAAAAAAAGAAGTGTCGCAGGACGCTATAGAGATAACGTTTAGGATACCAGAGGGCAAGCAGACCAAAAAGTTCAGTTTGTACAGAAAAACTTCTCGCAGTGACTTTAGTCAGTTTGTTCAGGACTTTGAGATAGAAAAAGGCGAGAGAGAGTTTTCGTTTGTAGATACCTATATACAAGACGACACCTATTATTCTTATTTTGGGATTAGTTTTTATGAAAGTGGAAAGATATCGAAGAAACAATATTTTCCATTGATTTATGTTCCGAAGAAGATAGAAGAAGAAAAAATGCCATTTTCGGTTAATGTAGATACAGATAAAAAAGGAATTTATCGGATAGAGTTTTCTTCATTCACCATCAAGGGAGTAAAGATATACGTGTATAAAAAAAGAGGAGAAGACCAGTCTATGGTGCTTTTCTTTCAACAGGAAGAAGACCAAAAGGTATTTGAGGATGAAGATTACAGAACAGGAGACAGTTATAGTCTGTATGTAGTGTCTCCAGGGAAACAATTTCCACTTTTCGAATTATGATTAGACGACTAATTCTAGGAGTGGTAGCTATAGGTATCATGAACATAATGAAAGCACAAAGTTTAGATGTAGATAGAATATTAGAGCCACCTTCTTTTAGTTTTGGGGGTAGTTTTAATACTCAATTTCAATATCAACGAAGTGCGACAGAAGATGTTTCAGAGCCCTTTACTTATTTGACTTCATTGTCGTTAAACTTTGGTGTTTACGATTTTAGTCTTCCAGTTAATTTATCGTATTCCAATAGAGATTATGGAGTAAACAACCCGTTTGATTTCAATTTTGTACAATTTAGTCCTAAGTACAAATGGTTTTCGGGCAATTTTGGTCAGATAAACGAATCTTTTACGGCATATACCTTGAGTGGACATCAGATGCAAGGGGGTTCGGTAAGTATTGCTCACGAGTCTGTATGGCCATTTACGGTTGTTTATGGTAGGTTGTTGCGAGCGACAGAGGGAGACACTATACAAGGGATTTCTGCGGGATATGACAGATGGGGATATGGAATGAAGACCGAAGGAAAAATAGGAGAGAGCTCACTTTCGGTGGCTTATTTTGGGGCATACGACGATGAAAAGTCGATAGGGCTAGACACCATAAATCCATTGGAGAATCATAGTTTAGATATCGGTTTTAACACTCAGGTATTAGAGATGTTGACCATAAATTTCAACTGGGCATCTTCTATTATACTGCACAAACACCAGGCAACAGATACAGGAGAGAGTTGGGTTGTATCTAGGATAACGGATAGGTCTTATGAGTTTTATCAGGCACTAAAAGTGGGTTTGCAATATGCGTTTTCAGGTTCTAGTATAGGGATAAATTACGAACGAGTAGACCCCAATTATCATTCTTTGGGAGGGTATAATTTCGTGAACGATTATCAAGACATTCAACTTACCTTTGCGACTACTTTGTTTGAAAAAGTGAATATTTCAGGTAATGGGGGTTATCGTTTTACCGATTTAGAAAACGTGCAATCCAAGTTTGAAGTGAATTATATCTATGGGTTTCAAATAGCGTGGAACCCTGACGACAAATGGAGTATCAACACCTCGTACAACAATAGTCAATCTTTCCAAAACGTTCGTTCCCAATTTGTCAATGTGAACGATGCTCCCGATCAATTTTCGTTAGCAGACACTACGGATGTCCAATTGGTTAGTCAGAACATCAACAGTACGATATCTTATGTGATGGAACAAACCGAAACGCGACAACAAAACATATCGTTGAATACATCTTTACAAGGGAACTCTCAAACAGAGGCGGAGTCGAATTACACCCTAAATGTAACTTCTTCGTATGTATTGGGTTTTCCAAAATCTGGATGGAACTATACCTCAACGGTTATGTTCACACAACAAAAGGGAGAATCGGAGAGTACAACATGGGGACCGAACATTGGGGTTCAAAAGACATGGATAGAGAATTTGAGTAGTTCTTTGAATTTGAGTTATAATTCCTCTAGTTCGGGAAATGGGAATAGCAATCAAAATTTAAATTTAAATGTGAATTCTAGTTATACCATAGATAGTCACGCTTTCAATGTATCCTTATCGGAAAGTTTAGCTTGGGTTTCGGGAAAAACAACAGAGAGGATGAACATGAATTTCACATATACGTATAGTTTTTAGGCATGAAAAAATTAAAGAACATCTGTTTAATAGGCTTAATCTTTTTTTCGATAGGATTAGGGGCAAAGTCTATCAATAAGTCTGGTTTGAGACCGATGATTTACACCAAAGCTACTCCTTTCTACGATCCAATAACCGTAGCTAAGCCCAAAACGATGGATGTCTCTAGTATCGTTACTTCTTTTCAAAACGCCACCTCAAACATAGAGACCGAGGTGCAGAAAGAGCTGAAAAACGCATTTGTTGAAAAGATAGGAGATATGAAAGAGTCTATTCTTGCGGATAAAAACGCGAAGAAGTTTTTTGACAATGGGGAAGACTTTATGAACGCACTGAACAAGGTGTACGAGAAATACGCTAAGATGGTAAAGTCCAATAGTATGGTAGATGGGCAGGAGTTTTTGATGGGTGCTAGTTATAGTCAAAGGGGGTTTAATGTAACCATGATTTTGCGAGACGTAGGGATAGACGAGAAGATGGAAAAGGGCTACTTTGGGTTCATGGGTACGATTAGTTTTTCGGGAAATGTCTACGCGGTAATAGCCCCTAGAGTGGAGTTGAACGAAGAAGGGAAGATAGACGATATATTTCAGATGTCTTTTCTTGGGAACTATCAGATACCTTTAACTTCGAAACACAAATTGACCATCGAAGGGATTCCTCAGGTACCTAGAAAAGTAGGCAAGAAAGGAGAAACCGTTTCTGTAGCTGAGAAGATAGACAAGAAGTTTTCTTATTTGAACTTTAGTTTTACTAAGATCATAGAAGGAATGAGTTTGGTAGGTAAGTTAGATTTAGACGAGAACTTTATTCCGTTAGATGTAAATAAGTTAGAGAACGAGGGGAGTTTTGAGCCATTACAAACACACGTTTCTGTCCCTGTAACTCTAGAAGCGCCAGATTTTCAGAATATATTATTCGATATAGAGCTTCCTCCTTTTAAGATGAAGGGGCTAGACGATTTTGCTTTCAAAGTAGAGAGGTTGGTCATAGACATGAGTGACAAATCGAATTCGGAGGGGATCAAATTTCCAGAAGACTACAATCACCCGTTCAAAGGAAAGAATTTATGGCGAGGTTTTTACCTAAAAAATGCGGCACTATATTTACCACCAACCTTATCCACAGACGGAAAGATAACAACCATAAGAACCACTGGTTTGCTGGTAGATGATTCGGGAGTAACGGGGAATTTTTTAGCACAGAATCTCGTTTCATTAGAAAAAGGTAAATGGGGTAGTAACTTTTCTTTTGCCTTAGATGAGGTTAAGATTTCTCTTTCTCAAAACATTTTGACTTATGGGGGAATTAAGGGTAGACTGAGAACTTCGATTAATGAAAAAGATCCTCCATTCAAGTTTGAAGGAGAGATGGGTTACAACGAGCAAGGAAGTTTGGATTATCAGTTTACCGTAGGAGGGTTGCAAAAGATGAACATTGATTTTTTTGTAGGAGAAGCAACCTTGAGTGAGAGAACAGAGTTCAGTTTAAATTATATAGACGGAGAGATAGAGCCAGAAGTAAACCTATATGGTAAGTTTAGTTTCAACAAAGAAAGTGTTGGTTTAGAGGACATTTATTTTGAAGGGCTGAGGGTGTCTAGTCGTTCCATGAGCATAGAGCGGTTGAGAAGTTCTGCTTCGGGTAGCCTTGGGGGAATGGATTTAGAGGTATCTACGATTGATTTACAGGTAAAAAACAACCGAGCAAATCTAATTATTGACGCCAAGGTAAGTATTGGAGAATCCTTTAGTGGAGGAACGGTCATCAATATAATCTCTTTGAAAAAAGAGTCTTGGGGATTTGAGAGAGTAGAAGTTAGAGGCATTCAACTGGCAGGTAGTTTTGGGATGGTTTCTTTCTCGGGAACGATAAAGTACCTAAAAGGTGACCCTGTTTACGGAGATGTGTTTGCGGGAGAAGTTACGTTGGAGGTAAAAGATCATTTTTCATTGCAAGTAGCGGCAGCTTTTGGAAAAAAGGACGGGATGAACTATTTCTTTATGGACGCTTTAGCTAATTTTGGAAAAAGCTCTCCAATGAAAATCCCCCCCTTGGCGGTAACAGGTATTGGAGGGGCGATGGGATACCACGTCAACACAAGAGGTAGTAACTCCAATTCTCTGGTAGAAACACCCTCGGGTACGATTTATACCCCTGACAAAAAGAAAGGCCTATATCTGCGGTTCTCTTTAGATTATGCCTTAGATGGTTCTGATGCTGTGATGAACGGAAAGGCTGTTTTTGAGATATCGTTTAACCCCAATTGGGGAGTAGATAAAATGGGTATCTTCGGAAAAGTATCGGTGATGAAGGCACCAGAGTTGGCATCAATGGAACAGATGAAGGCTAAAACCCAGGAGATGAATTTGGCAAATCAAGGGGACAAAAAGATGAAATCTTTTGAGTTGTCGGAGGAAACTAAAAACTTTTACCCATTCAAAGTCGATCCAAATCAAGATGGATTTCATGGAATGATAGGTATCAATATCGATGTAACAAACGGAGCATTCGATGCACGAGCCGATATTTTCATCAGAGCGGGTTCTATGGTAAAAGGAAAAGGCTTTTTACATTATCATCATTCTTCCAAAGGTTGGTTCCTCAAGGTAGGAGAACCGAGTAACCGAAACTTTTTAGATGTGAGTATTCCAGCCTTGGGGTCTCAGCGGATAGAGTCCTATTTTATGGTGGGAACAATGGTACCAGAAATACCAGACCCTCCTTCGGAAGTTTTAAACATACTCCAATCGGCGAAGGTAGCCTATAAACCTACAGCTATGACAGGCGGAGGTAATCCATTATCGTCGGGTATTGTCTTTGGGTTGACCTACCGTTCGAGTGGTTCATTAGATATAGGAATTTTTTATGCCGA
Source organism: Flavobacteriaceae bacterium (assembly GCA_025800395.1). Lineage (GTDB taxonomy): Bacteria > Bacteroidota > Bacteroidia > Flavobacteriales > Flavobacteriaceae > JAOXRU01. The sequence continues at coordinate 3,388 of JAOXRU010000176.1, read as the reverse complement.
CTTTAAAGTGGGCTTAGGGTTTGACGTTGCCCTGAGAAACTACGAAGGCTTCTCTTGTAAAGGAAGTAGTGGAGAAATAGGTTTCAATGGATGGTACGGGCAAGGGCAGGCATACGCTTGGTTAAAGATAGATCTAGGCGTTAGGATAGACACCTTTTTCTATTCGGGTAGCTTCACCATCTTAGAGAGTGAAACAGCCTTGCTGATGCAGATGAGCGGGCCTAATCCGTGGTGGTTCAGAGGGACGCTAGCGGGTAGATATAATATTTGTGGTGGGGCAATCAGCGGTCGTTACGCCCTGACGGTAGAATTTGGTGAAAAATGCGAACTAGAGATGACCAAATCGCCACTAGAACGGTTGGATATCATTTCGGATATGTCTCCTCAGTTAAACCAAAAGGGAGTAGATGTATTTAGTACGCCAATGTTGGTATTGAACATGGAAGCAAACAAAGAACACGTCATCAAAATACCAAAGAAGGCAGACATCAGTTATAAATTAGAACTGGAAGAATTCTACGTAGAGGACAACACAGGAAAAAGACTGGCGGGGAAAATCGCTTGGAATAGTACCCAAGAGATAGCCAATTTGAGTACCGAAAGTATTTTACCAGGAGAGCAAACCCTGAAGATGAAAGCCACCCTTGTGGTGTGGACTAAGAAAAATGGAAACTGGGTTAAGTTTAAAAACAAGGAAGGCAAAGAAGTGCGAGAAACCAAAGAGCATAGTTTCACCACCGGGCCAGAGCCACCTTTCATAAGGCCAAGTAATATGAAGTTTACGTATCCACTTCCAGAGATGAAATATTTCTATCCGAAGGAGCATAACCAAGGATACATACAGTTGATACAAAAACGAGAAAATCTTTTGACCAACATACAGGGAGCCAAAGCCTTGTTTGTAGATGAGAACCAAAAAGTACTGAAAGCCCAATTTAGTTATGACGTAGGAAAGAATCGGATTACCTATACCTTACCCGAGGGTTTTGTTCCCAATGCAGATTACAACTTTGCGTTGGTAAAATCTAGAAAAGGAAGTGGAAAGAGCGCCGAAACCAAAGAAAACGAGAAAGTAACTACCTACGATGAAAACAACGAGACTAGACTAAGGCAGAGAGAAATACTGGGCAATGCCATCTCCGAGGATGACCAAGTTTTGGTGTCTTATCCTCTACACGTCAGTAAGTTTAAAACCTTTGGGGAGAAGATGGGGGATGCCAACCAATTATCAGGAACGGAGAGAATAGGTATTGGAGGTACAGGACAAGGTATGTTAAATAATATTCAGTTGACTGAAAAATTATCAAACCAAGAAATGGTAGGTTCTAGATACAGTGAAGAAAAGCCTTTGATACACTATACTGTCAATTTTGAGAACAGTAACCTGAATGAAATAAAATCAGCGTTTTATAATCTAGAGTTAGTACAAAGTGGATTAAAGAGTTACACCAATACTCCTGTTGGAAAAAGAGTAGGTGTCCCTCCCATCAGGTCTTCTGCGATAGTATACTCTAAATATTTAGGAAAAACATTTCCTTATTACAACACAACACAATATCATATAGGAAGACAGATTCAAAGTGTAGGTTTAGATATATACTTAAACAAATACGATAGACCTTACACCCCTCAAGAACAAGAGTTTTTAGATAGGGATATACAAGCAGTAGTTAATAGGATTAGTCACTACGATGTCAATTACACATACATTTTACCAAACGGAGAAAAAGGAACGTCTCACAAAATTCAATACCGTTATGAATAAATCAAAACATATTAGAATACTTTTTTTGGGTATAATTACCCCTTGTTTATTGTTTTCTCAAAATACTCCTGAGAGAATAAAATCTTCTTTAGACAATATGGAAGGAACAATAAACTCGAAGATGGAAGAAAAAGAAGATAATATTAAACACGGCTCAGTAAAAAATCCTAATCGGTATTCATTTTCAAAAAAGGTGTTTGTAGAAGAGATTATTGATTACAAATTAAGATGTCCCCCTCCTGCTTTGGGGGGAGGAGGGTCAGTACAACCAGTACAACCAGTACAACCAGTACTTAAAAGAGAACCTATAGATGCAAACTGTGAACAAGTGCCCATTCGCGAGACAAGAGAAGTTACAAAAAAAATTTTCGAAAGACAAAGGACTAACAATACCATAGGCGTATGGCAAAAGGATGGGGCTATTTTGACAAAACGACATATAATTAATCCAAATCACGCAGGTATTCAACATTATGGTTGTTATTTCCGTTTTGGAGATGATCAAATTAGCAAGGATCAAATTAGAAAAAACAATGTTAGTTCAAAAGACAAAAAGAAAGACCAATTATATGACAGGGTAGAATTAAGTAGAGTGAGTCTAACCAATCGATATCTATGGATAATGGGAGGGGGGTACACAAACCTTGATGGGACGTTTAAAGGTAGTGATGATCCTAGAGTTAAGAATGTGAGGTATACTCCCGTTTCTAAAAATAGTACAACAAGCTCGAAAAGTTTAGAATGGACTGCAAATTTTTGGGTAGCATGCGAGGAATCGTGTGGAGGAGGTTTTTGTTCAAAAGACAAAACGAATTACACAGTCACCGTATATCCGATATTTAATTATCACCCATATTTAACCATAAAAGGAAATAAAAAGTTTGAAATTAAAGGTTCTAGGAAAGAAATAATAAGTGTAGAAGGACCTTTCACTAAAAAAAATCTACCACCAACTCATGAAATAAGTTTTAACATAAAACAGGGAGTAAAGGTATATTTAGAGGTATGTGATAAGAATAGAAATGAGTCAAATTGTGTGGAAGCACCTGACAGTTCTTTTCATGTTAGCCAAGACGGGAATACTTTGACAATCACCAACAATCATTTATTAAACTTAGCTGTAAAAAAGAATGTACCAGAATATTATATCAAAGTATACCAAAAGAACTCATTCAATCAATTTTGGATTAAAGTAAATAATTCAAATGTATACCCAGACACCAAGGTTTCTCTTTTGAATTACGCTCGAATCAAATATGGTACTAACCAGTTAAACGATTATACTTACAAAATAAACAACAACGACCATGTTCAAGGTAATTATACAGATAAAGATAAAGGAAGCTTAACCTTTAGCTATATTTTGGGTTCTTCAGAAGATAATAAAATCGAATATAGAAAAGGTTCTTTGGGTATAGGTAAATTCTCATTGATTAGAAACACGACAGATAATACTCATCCCGTAAAGCAAGAGTATAAAAATGGTATATCATTTAATAGAGCAGAGGGTATGGATACATTGTCAAACATGCGTGAGAGTGTAAATACAAATAGTGTTAAAAGTCATATATACTTTCCCTCTTTGTCATTTAGTTTGAAATACACAACCGATTCAAGATAGAT
>JAOXRU010000151.1 GCA_025800395.1 Flavobacteriaceae bacterium | reverse complement strand
GGTATTTTTATTTCGATCCAGATACCTATGCCATGGAGGTGTATCAGTTTTTTCACGATGAAACCAAGAACGACGGAGAATACATTTTACTTACCGAAACAAAAGAGATATCGGGGATAAAAATGCCAAAAAACAGGGCTTGGTACTACAATAAAGACAACACCTATTTGGGAACCGACAAACTCCAATAAGCATGAAACACCCAATTTTATACCTCTTCATTGTTGCAGTCTTATACAGTTGCGGAACTACGAATAGCATTAAAAGACAATTGCGATCCGAACAAAGCAACAACTCTTTTTTTAGAGGCATGGTTTTGTACGATCCGATAAAGAAAAAGCAGCGGATAAATGTAAATGGCAAGAAGTATTTTACCCCAGCATCCAACACCAAAATACTCACTTTTTATGCCGCATATAAGAGCTTGCAAGACACCTTGCGAACTTTTGTATATAGAGAAACTGCCGACAGCCTTATTCTGCGTGGCACAGGAGATCCAGGGTTTTTATACGGATTTAACGACAGCTTGGCTTTGGCGTTTTTGCAATCTAAAAAACAAGGCATTTACTTAGAAGATTCCAAGCTAGCAGAACCCGTTTTTGGCGATGGTTGGTCTTGGGAGGATTATCCTTATTATTATATGCCAGAAAAGAGTTTGTTTGCCATGTATGGCAATGTAATGAAGATGGAGGTAAAAGGGGATAGTGTAGATTTTGA
>JAOXRU010000122.1 GCA_025800395.1 Flavobacteriaceae bacterium | reverse complement strand
CAATATGGATATTTTTCGTCTTTCACCAACCGAAAGTTCGAATTTCGAAAAGCGTATGTTGGATGCCATGAAACCTGCCGAATTAGAAGATTCTGAGGTAGTAAATTCAGCATACGACCCATCTCAAGTAAAAGATGCTATCGTAGCTCCCGAGCTTGTATACGATATTCCAACAATTTTGTTCGATTTCGATGCATCTCAATTGGGGGCAAGCGCCAAAAGTATTTTGGATGAGGTAAGCGAGTTTTTACAAAAAAACCAATCGGTGAAACTACTAGTTATAGGGCATACCGATCGCATAGGAGCTTCTAGTTATAACCAAAGGCTTTCGATAAGAAGGGCGCAAAGCGTAAGAGATTATCTACTGTCTAAAAATATTGCAACACAACGACTGCGTATTTTAGGCCAAGGAGAAAATAAGCTAAAGCACCCTTGCACCTCTTGTACCCAAGAACAACATCGCGAAAATCGCAGGGTAGAAATGGAAATTATGTCTAAAGAAAATTAAAATCTAAAAGTCTAAAATATAGGGTGATTTTAAACTAGAAATAGTATATCAAACCAAGCCATTTCAATTGCTATTGAAATGGCTTGGTTATATTTTGGATAGGGTATACTAGCGTTGTTTTGGGGGCACAAAAGAGTGTAAAGGTGTATTCGGGTCTTCTAAACGGGCATTGGAGGGGTTACGACCAAATTCTTTCTT
>JAOXRU010000110.1 GCA_025800395.1 Flavobacteriaceae bacterium | reverse complement strand
AGTGGAAAAAACACCGCGTTTGGCAAGTGATGAGATCCATCATCGGTGCAAAGAAACGGTGGCTGGGGAAGGAAAAGTTGATAATGTCCAATGTTGATGCATATAAAAGCATCCCCATTTGAGGAAAGAAAAAACTTATTTGGTCGACATTGTTCTTCGAGATGTTGTTTTTGGCCAAAAAGACCCATGAACGAGAAGAAAAAGCCAAACGAGCGCATCTTGTAAAGGAGAAAATATTTTCAGGGTATTTCCTCCTTTTTTCTTCGAGACAACCTGCTTCATTCATCTTGGGATGGTATATAGTATACTATCTTTTATACTCGCCACCACTCGATCTATTATCTATGTAATACTATTGTATAAAAAAATACATATAGTACTATAGTACGATAGTACGTACATATAGTATACTAGATCTTGTACAGTTAATGTTGTAGCAAATTTATCCCAAGCTTTGGAAGAAGCCATGTGTTTTAGCATATACTAGAAGCCAAGTGTGCATCTATTGGTCATGATTCTTCAGTTAACATCCGCAAATTAGTGGCTTCATTTTATTATCTTGGGCCTTGATTAGGGTGGCTTTTGTTGAAAACTGTGCAGAACTTTGTGGTAGTTTATCTGGAGTTGTGGATAAGTTGTTGGAAAAAATACCATCACGGAAAGGAAAATCAAT
>JAOXRU010000094.1 GCA_025800395.1 Flavobacteriaceae bacterium | reverse complement strand
AATACCCAAGGAACCGATGCGGTATATGAGGTTTGGACAAGTGAAAAATACGAATTAGTTGTTCAAACCAAACAACAAAATACGGCTACCGATACTACCAAACAGTATGGAATTATTTCAATTACATGTAAGTCTGGTGGTAGTGCAGTGCAGAAGGTAATAAGTAGCTGTAGTTAACATTCTGCGCAGATTGTCCATATTTTTTGGTTTTTTCCTTATGTTTTAATACATTTAATAAGGAATACAATTTTGGTAACCCTCTCTTTTTTGGAGATTAACACTGTAGCAATATGGGAGAACATCGCGTGGAGACTCAGGTAGACCTTCAAACCCGTACAGCATATATTCGACACTTATTAAATGATTTAAAGGCGCTAGAGCGTATGCTCGAAGAAGACCTTATCGAAAACGATGTGGTGCGTATTGGCGCAGAACAAGAGTTTTGCTTACTTACTCCATTTTGGCGTCCTTCCAAGAAAGCTATTCCTATTTTGGAAAAAATCAATTGTATCAACTTTACTAGCGAATTAGCTAAGTACAACTTAGAAATAAATTTGGATCCTTTAGAGCTGCGCGGAAATTGCTTTTCGGAGATGCACCAGACCCTAAAACAATTGGTTAAGAGAGCAGAAATGCATGCAACCGATTTTGACGACAAGGTATTGCTTACAGGTATTTTACCTACCATTAGTAAAGACGAGTTGCAGATGGATTATATGACTCCAAATCCGCGTTATTGGCGATTAAATGAAATGATAAAAGCGGTTAGAGGAAAAGATATTCAATTGTATTTAAGAGGGGTAGACGAGTTATATGTAAAGCATGATTCTGTTTTGTTCGAAGCTTGTAATACTAGCTTTCAAATGCACTTGCAAGTACCATCGCACGATTTTGTAAACAGTTTTAACTGGGCACAAGCTATTTCGGGTCCGGTGCTGGCAATAGCTACAAATTCCCCTTTATTGCTTGGAAAAGAGCTTTGGAGCGAGACAAGAATTGGTTTGTTTCAACAGAGTATCGATACTCGGGTGTCTTCTTATACTGTAAAAGAACAGTTAGCAAGAGTGAATTTTGGATTAGATTGGGAACAGGGTACCATTGTAGATATTTATAAGAATGATATTGCACAGTTTAAAATTTTAATGGCAAATCCAATTGAAGAAGATGCATTAAAAATACTAGATGAAGGCTCTACTCCTAAGCTTAAAGCATTGTGCTTACACAATGGAACAGTATATCGTTGGAATAGAGCTTGCTATGGTGTAGGAGGCGGAAAACCGCATTTGCGAATAGAAAATCGGTATATCCCTTCTGGACCTACAATGATTGATGAAATTGCAAATTTTGT
>JAOXRU010000092.1 GCA_025800395.1 Flavobacteriaceae bacterium | reverse complement strand
TATGCGTTGATTTTATTATTGTTTTTTCTTGATTTTTTAACTGCTATTAGGCTGTTTTCAGCCTGACAAACAATTACCTACAACCAAAATAGGTCTGGAAACGGCGAGCGGTTTTTAGGTGTTTCCCTACCTCAAACCTAGATGGGTGCTTACCATACAATTATATGTTATAAGGTTGTGGATGAGCAGGAGGAAGGGGACAGAGTATTTGTTATAAATCTGCTTTTGTTCTAGTACTTCCCGAGTTATAGCTGGTATTATAAGCTATCCCAAAATTGGGAGTGTTTTACAATAGGAAATTTAATTTTTGGTATCATAAAATGATCTTTCAAAGTGGAACGGTTTAGCCGAAATAAGTGGCACCATTAGACCGAAATAGCCAGTCGTAAGATTTGTTTTCTCATTACAATTGTTTTAGAGAATTAACATTACTAATTTTATTGATAATTTTCCTTTGTTGACTTTCAGAGTACAAAGAACTCCAAGAAACAGATTGTATATATACAATCCATTTCGATACGTAGCTAGGTATCCTGCTAATGCAGTGAGTAGCATACTACGAAATGAGAAAATGAAATCAAGTAAAAAAACAAACGCCGTGTCTGCTTTTTTGACATACCCGTTTTATCTAAAAAATGATATGATTTTAAAGTGATAATTAACTATCAAGATGTAGCTATAACCGATTTTTATTTATTGGGAAGTAAGGATAAATGAAAAACGCTCATCGGTTAGAATGAGCGTTTGAAAATAAGAATATGAAAATTTTGAAATTACTTATTAATCATTGAAAATTTAGGGGTCTGTAAACTAAACTCTGTCTGTTGTTCCGATTCCTCTGGGGCTAGCCCCAGAGGAATCGGTGCTTAAATCCAAGGGTATCCTGCCTTCAAATTTAATATAAAGTTGTTGAACGGTCAAACTCCAATTCTGTATTTGACTTGTCCATTTCTTCTCTATGTTTTTTGTGGCTAGGTATACCAGTTTAAGCAAAGCCATATCATTTGTGAAGGCTCCTTTGGTCTTGGTTGCTTTTCGAACTTGACGGTGAAAGCCTTCCACAGCATTTGTGGTATAGATGATCTTTCTAATGGGTTCGGTATACTGGAAGTACTGCGATAGTTGCTCCCAATTGCGCTGCCAACTTTGGATGACAACGGGGTATTTATCCCCCCATTTTTCTTCCAGATCCAGTAATCTGTCCTCAGCTACTTCTTTGCTCGTGGCACGGTAAACCAATTTTAGATCTCGAAGAAATTCTTTTTGATCCTTGGAAGCAATATACTTGAGTGAGTTCCTGATTTGGTGTACGATACAGAGCTGCACCTGGGCCTTGGGAAAAACACTCAATATGGCATCGGTAAAGCCACGAAGGTTATCCGTACAAGCGATTAAAATATC
>JAOXRU010000088.1 GCA_025800395.1 Flavobacteriaceae bacterium | reverse complement strand
TCTGCAAGTCAGCATAGTGGTTTGTTTGTGGAAGAATTGCTAAAAATAGATCCGCAGTTTCGAGATCCAGAGCAAGAAGACCCTGCTTATTCCGAATGGTTTAAAGAGGTGCTTTTAAAGATTTACCAAGACGATGGGCAGGCCTTTAGAACCTATCGCCTTTTGGATGGACATATAAAAAACTATAGAGCGCTCTTTAGTTCTTTCTACCCCATACAGGATGACAATAATCATATCATTTATATCGAATTTGCCTCCGCCACCCAAATTATAAACGACAGCACCAAAAACCAATTCGAGTGGTATATTACCCCCTTTAAACCCAAAGAATACCAGCCAGCAGTGAAGGCTTTTGAGGGGGAGGAAGATTTTGAGGTTTCTATACAATTAAAGAAAGGTCAGCAAGCCTTCGTGCCTATGGGAATCCCAGACTTTAATGGCAAAAAAGAAAACGAGCATATCGCCTTTCAGGTACACATAGAAAAAAATGCCATAGATAGTTTTGACATAGAAATATGGCACGACAACAAAGTCATCAAAAGATATTATTCGCAAAACAGAGCCTTGGACGAAGTGGTAATCACCGCCAAAGGAAATGGAAATCCAAGCACTACAGACCAGCAGACTTCTTCTAGTGGAAATTACCCGACAGGAAAATACAGCATCAAATGGGATGGTTTTGATAGTGACGGCATTTACGACAGCAGTCGTTTTACCAATGGCGAGCTAAAGGCACGCATTATAGGAAAACGTAAGGGCAAAGAAAAGCGAGCCGAGACCAAGCCATTTTCCTTTAAATACGCCCAAGTGCCCTGGGTAGATTGTAAGATAAATGCCCATACCAAAAGAATAGATGTAAAGCTACGGGTACATCTAAGAGATGGCGGGGAACAAGGCACCGATAAAGATTGCAAAACCATGGGCGCAGCCAGACATGCCCCAATTAAAACCATTTGCCCTTGGGATAAGATACCGGAGGAGGTAATAAAAAATACTGGCAAAGAACCTATTAAAACCAGAACCAAAAGTTTTAAACAATTAAAGCAATTGGCTCTCGATGGTGTAAGCAAATATTGGAGCCGACATAAAGGCAATATTGGAAAAGGAGTAGAAATAGATGGGGAATTGTATGAATTCTTTGTAGGTGCTGTTTATGATGAGGCAGGTATGGTTGCTCCGAAGATTGTATTCTTAACGAACTTTGAAGAATCGGATTTTACTAGATCTCATAACTGGGTGGCTTCAAGAAAACTATTTTATAAGGTTGGATATATTTTGAATGGCAATTGGTTTTATCAACTGGGAGCAATTACTTATCACAATTTTATTGAGACTTCTGCCCACGAAATAGGGCATCAGTTAATTTCTGAATTAGATGGGAAATATCAGTCATACACCCACAAGGGTACTTCACATTGGAGTATGATTATGCAAATTCCTGTTGAAGGAACTAAATATCCCATAGAAGGAGAGATAGACCTTATGAAGTATGCGGACGATTATAAACCAATCAACTATTTAGAAAGGGTTGTTTTATCTGAAAATGAATGTCTAGGGGTCTTGTGGCTAACAAAAATAGAAATAACATCATGAGCAAAGTTTTAAAAGGATTTGGATTAATTGGCGTACTTTTAATCCTTATTTTTATAATATTCCACTTTGGAATAATAGGAGTGTTTACGAAACAAAAAAGAATCGTAAAACAAAAAGAATTGAATTATTATCACGGCTTAGTCTATGATATCAATAAAAAGCCAATAGACAGTGTTTATGTATTCTTGGGGAACACAAATTATACATGGTTTACAAATCGTAAAGGCTATTTCAGAACTGATGTACTCGATTTAAAATCATTAAACAGCATAAGTTTTTATAAGGATGGGTATAAAAGAAAAAATGTTAATTTAACTCATTACGATAATAAGCCTTATCTCTATATGCGGATAGAAATGTTTTCTCGAAAAGAATTAGATACCATAATTCTGTATAAGGAGTAGGTTAAAGAGCATGAAAAGAAACACCGATAAAGATTGCAAAACCATGGGCGCAGCCAGACATGCCCCAATTAAAACCATTTGCCCTTGGGATAAGATCCCAAAGGAGGTAATAAAAAATACTGGCAACGAACCTATTAAGAAGAGAACTAAAAGCTTTGAGGAGCTAGAAAATCTAGCTTTAGCAGGTATATCTTACCACTGGGGAAGAAATAGAAAGCATGCAGTTGCCAAAAACGTAGAGATAAACGGAGAGAAATACGAAGTATATGAAGAAGCTATAAATACAGAAAAAAATACTATGGATGATGTGGATTTAATATTTAACACCAATAGAAGTTATATGGGGTCGAGTAATCCTGGATCAGTAACCAATTATGTTGATTTTTTTGGCCAAGTTGTACCAGAAAGAATAGTATACAACGGAGGGTATATAAAACATTCTAATGGATGGGATTATCATTGGACCAATAGGGAAGATGATGAATTTAAAATTACAGCTGCCCACGAAATAGGACATACCATTTTAAAAGCATTTGGAGGAGTAAATTAACGTGAATAATGGATAAAAAAAAGTGTTTTTATTATAGTTTATTTCACTGTTTTTCAGTAAATTAAACAATAAAAACACTTCTAATGCTTAAAGATAAAGTTACTGAATTCTTTGTGAAAATGGACGATTTTTGCAAA
>JAOXRU010000072.1 GCA_025800395.1 Flavobacteriaceae bacterium | reverse complement strand
TAGAAAGTTCCGAAATGTTAAAGATAGTTTTTTCGTGTAAGTGCTGGTTTTTTTTCATACTGATGTATGTTGCCAGCACTTATCTTTTTTCCCAAGAATTAGTTAACCCAATACAAACACAAAATTCTAATTGGGTTTTGTTGCAAAATAAAGCCCAGCTTATCCCATACACCCAATTACAAGCTGGCGATTTTTATTTGTTACAAGCACTAGATTCTGATAAAGTTTTATCGGAATTAAATCGGTATACCAATTGGAAATCTACTACTGCGACCGATTATTTTCCAGCCAATGCCAATTTGTTGTTTTGGATGAATACTCCTGATGACTTAAAGTATTTGCCTAGTAAACCAGTCCAAGGAAGTTTGGTAGTAGTCCTAACTAACAAACGGTATTGGACTGCTTTATCTCCCTATTTATCTAGGCTAGATGCCGCATTTATTTCTAATAGAACAGAAGTTTCTACAGATATATTGTCTCAGATTTTATTTGGTGGGCGGGAAGCAAAAGGAGTTTTAGCAGAAGAATTAGATTCCAATTTTCAAAAAGGTTTTGGTATACAAACCTCAATTACTCGGCTAGCCTATGGCACACCAGAAGAAGTGGGTTGGAATACAAATTGGGTGAAACAGCAAGTAGATAGCTTGATGCAATTAGCAATAGAAAAGCAAGCCTTCCCAGGCGCTCAATTGTTGGTGGCAAAAAAAGGAATAGTGGTACTACACGAAACCTACGGTTATCATACCTACGACCAAAAAACACCTGTACAAAAAAACGATGTGTATGATTTGGCATCGGTTACAAAAATTACAACAGCCTTACCAGCAATTATGCAGTTGTACGACCAAAGAAAAATTGATCTAGACCAACCATTTAGTAAGTATTGGAAGCCGTGGAAAAAGCACAAGGAGAAAAAGGAACTGACTTTGAGGCAAATTTTGGCCCATCAGGCAGGACTCAAACCCTATATCGTTTTTTTGGCAAAGGCCATGCGTAAAGGAAAATTAAAAAAACGCTTTATAAACACCATTCGAGATCCAAAATACCCTATTCAGGCTCATGATAGCCTATATGTACATCCGAGATTTCATCGCAAAATGCAACGTATAATCAATAGATCTGTGGTGAATAAGCAGAAGAAATATCGGTATTCTGGGCTTAGTTTTTTAGTATATCCCAAACTCGTAAAACAACTTACAGGTATCGAATTTTC
>JAOXRU010000028.1 GCA_025800395.1 Flavobacteriaceae bacterium | reverse complement strand
TTTTGACTCTATGGAAGATTTAAAAAATTGGTTGCACAATACTGTCAAGCAAATGAAAAAGGAAACTATAAAATCGATCACTGGAAATCATCATTATTTAAATGCTTTTAAAACGACTTTTAATTTTTAAAATGGTATTATTCAGAATATACAGATAGAATGGATATTCATATTGAAGAAAGTCGAAGAACAATATTAATAAGGCAAAAATGGCGATATTTTTGGTTACAATCATTAGACACATCTATTTGAACATATTTTGATAAACAAAAATTTCACAAAGAAGTAGATCGTTTAATTTGGAATAATTGGGGAAATCATTTTTTTCTTAAAGTAATTGGAACGTCCGATTTTGCCAAGAAACACCTTAAAACACCTTGGGATGTGAATTTCGATATCGAGTGGGTATTACATACCGAGCATTGGAAGGTTAATGTGACTAAATATCCAGAAGATTATATTGGCATCATTACCAGTTCCGTTAGATGGCATACACGAGAAGTTTTTTTAGATACATTGGATACTAAAAAGCGTAAAATACCAATAGCCGGAAGAAATTATTATCAGTATCCTGTTGCCCACGAATTTGGACATACTGCTGGTAATTCTATTTATGCTAGAAACGGTATGCACGGAGATGAGTATCATTCTTCAAGTTCCTATATAGCAGATAGAAACAGCATTATGAATGCTGGTATGGAATTAAGAGATAGACATTTAGATTACCTCATTGGAGAATTAAACACGATGATAAGTAATACTAGATTTGCCATACATTAATATTATGAAGATATATAAGGGTTTATAGATATTATAGACTAGACCGCACGAATATAATTGCAGCGTAAATTATATTTGGCATGATATTTTTAAATATATGAAACAGTGCTTTATTATATTACTGTTTATTATGGTGTCCTGTAAAGAAACACCTGTGAAGAGCTTAAAGAATAGAACAGAAAACAAAGTAGTTCTGCAAGATAGTACTAGGGTAATAAAAAAAATGTTACTCGACAAAAGTCAGGCAAATGCTATTTTTGGAAAGCCAATCCAACAAGAGAAAATTCCTTTGAATGAATTGTACGGTGAGTTTAGAGGAAATATTTATTATAAATATACCGATAAAGAAAGGCAAGGTGAGTCTATTTATATAGAAGAACTTACTTGGGAAAAAGATAGTGTACATCATATTACGATTTGGTATGAAGTACAACAAGAGAAGCGTATTCCTAAAGCTTACTTAGTTTGGAAAATAGGATCTGAGTTTTAAGCAGGTCGTATTATGATTGCATCAGGACGTATTCCTAATATTTCAAATGGGAAAGAACAGTCGTTCATATACCCATTGGGTGTAACGCCTATGTGCCAGACATTCTAGTAATACGCTTATTTCCCATCATTTTTTATAGTGGAAAGGCATGCCTTTCCAGTGTAAGAAATGAACTGTCTTATCATGCCTTTCTGCTGTAAAATGAATTATTTTGACATACCTATCTGTTATTGCAGATCCGTGAAAAACAGTTTGAAACCCCCATCGGCATTGTTTCTGGTTTGTGAAAGCTTTAGGCCTTGTACCTGGGTATAATCTTCCCAAGTGGTGGTGAGGCTTGGCTCCTTGGCGTTTGCTTTTCTAAAGTGCCAAGCAATGATCTCATATTTGTTGTTATAGAATATGTCGTAGGCATCTCCTGGGGTATAACCTCCTTCGTTTTTGTATACGATGGTAAGCTGGTTGCAAGGGGCTTGGGTAAAGGGATGTTTGGCTGCTTTGTTATCGGTATAGGTAAAACTATGTTGGTCCCAAACTAATTGAAAGGGGAGAAGCAACCAAAATTTATCATTGATAAAACCTTTGTCTGTTTTGGTATAGAGGGTATCTAGGTTTTTGGTTTGGGTATATTGTATGGTATCTGTTGCAGTGATACACTGTATTTTTTGTGTTTTTGGTGCCCATTGCCAATGGCGCGTAAAGGTGTTTTTGCCTCTTTTTACGTTAAAAGCATATTGTAGTTGCGTTATATTTTTCCAATTGGCAAAACCATGTGCCAGGGCAATACTATCCAAGATACTTAAGTTGTTTTGTGCAGCAACTGGCTTTTGGGTTTGTGGGGTTTTGGGTTCGGTTTTGCAGCTAGTAAAGATGATAAGGAGTATAAAAATACTTATTAGGTTTTTCATAGTGCTTCTTTTTTTAGTAAATATAAGAAATTATTATATCGCTTATTTTATTTGACTTAAGCAGCGACCAGTTTTGTATATAGAGATTATTTCTGTATTTTATGATGACTTTGGTGATATCAAGTGGATATTGCAGATAAATTTGTTTTGGATGAAAATATTATTGACAGGAGCTACTGGGTATATAGGGAAGCGATTGTTACCATTGTTTCTAGAAGCAGGGCATCATGTAGTATGTGCAGTTCGCGACGCAAAACGTTTTCATCCACCGGTATATAGGCAATCATTATTGGAGGTTGTAGAAATGGATCTTTTGGATTTGGATAGTTTAACAAAAATCCCAAAAAATATTGACTTGGCATTTTATTTGGTGCACTCTATGTCTTCTGCATCAGATTATACGAAATTGGAACAACAATCTGCTAAAAATTTTCGAATGGCAGTTGCTACTACAAACGTACAGCAAGTAATATATCTGAGCGGTATTGTAAATGAGTCCGAGCTTTCTGATCACTTACGTTCTAGAATGGGAGTAGAACAAGAACTCCAAAAAGGTCCGTATCACCTTACCACTTTTCGAGCAGGAATTATTATAGGTTCTGGGAGTGCATCGTTTGAAATCATGCGAGATTTGGTGGAAAAATTACCCGTCATGGTCACACCAAAATGGCTACACACCAGATGCCAACCAATTGGAATTAGCGATGTGTTGCTCATACTTACACGGTCGATGTTGTGCGCAGAAACCTATGATCAAAATTTTGATATTGGGTGTCCCGATGTGCTGTCTTATAAAGAAATGCTAATGGAATTGGCAGCGGTTCGGGGACTGGGACGTCGTATATTTATATTGCCAGTGATGACTCCGAGGTTGTCTTCCTATTGGTTGTATTTTGTGACTTCTACTTCTTATAAACTGGCTTGCTCTCTTGTAGATAGCATGAAGGTGGAAGTGGTATGTAGAGATTTGCGGATTCTAGACATTTTGAATGTATGCCCTATTTCTTATAGGGAAGCTTTGGAAAAGGCATTTTTTAAAATTGAGAATAAAGAAATACCCTCTAGCTGGAAGGATGCCTATTCGAGTAGTGGTATGGAGCAGATTTCAACACAGATGGCACAACTTCCACAATTTGGTTGTTTTGCAGACCGTAGAGAATTGATGTATATCAACAGAGAAAAAACACTAGAGCGTATTTGGAGTATAGGAGGAGAAACTGGTTGGTATTATGGCAATTTTCTTTGGCGTATACGGGGTTATTTGGATAAATTGGTTGGCGGTGTTGGTCTTCGCAGAGGCCGAACGAATATTTCACATATTGCTGCAGGAGATGCCCTCGACTTTTGGCGGGTACTCTATGCAGATAAAGAAGAGGGGCGCTTACTATTGTATGCCGAGATGAAATTGCCTGGGGAAGCCTGGTTGGAATTTCGTATTCAAGACAATAAACTGCTGCAAACGGCAATCTTTCGTCCTTTGGGCTTGGCAGGGCGATTTTATTGGTATGCAGTTTTGCCATTTCACGGTTTTATTTTTAAAGGGATGATAGCCAAATTGTGCGCTTCATAGAATTTTGGGATCCAAAAAACGAACGAATTTTAGTATTGTAAAAAATAATCGTATTTTGAGGTCTCTTTCCCAAACTAAATCCTAATTATTAATAGCATATTCACATATGAGGTATTGGTCTTTTATCCTAATGGTAGTTTTACTTGCTATGCCCAAATGGGGGATTTCCCAAATGCTGTACACCATTAAAGGATTTTCTCAAAAATATTATGCGGAGGTCACCATAGCAGATGGCTCGGAAGCGGAAGTATTTAAAGAAGCTGTCATTCGTGTTTTTGATAGCCAAAATTCGCTTGAAGTCATAGAATTGGAGGTAGCCGAATTGCACTTACAGTTAGATACAAAAGGAAAACCTACATCCAATTTCTCTGAGCTTCCCTATGGCGATCAGAGTGTGATTGTTGCCAAAGATTTCAATTTTGATGGTCAGGACGATCTGGCGATAATGGATGGACAAAACAGTTGCTATCACGGGCCTTCATTTCAGATTTATTTGCAATCAGAAGCTGGGCTAAAACACAGTGAGGCGTTTAGCCGATTGGCGCAAGAATACTGTGGTTTGTTTGATGTAAATACTACAGACAAAAGCTTGCATACCATGACCAAAAGTGGCTGTTGCTGGCATCAGTTCTCCACTTTTGAGGTGGTAGATAATATACCAAAGCTAAAAGTAGTGGTAGAAGAGGACGCTAGCCAAGAACCCTTTCATATAACCACTGTAAAACGATGGGAGAATGGAAAGATGTCGGAAAGCATCGAAAAAACCATTGATTTGGAATCGGAAGATGTGGAATTGCTCTTTTCTTTTCGGCTGTTTAAGAACTATAAGAAAGTGTATTTGCTGACCTTGGATAAGGAAAATCTGTTGTGTGTGCTTGTAAAACCAGATGATACGGTCGATTTTTTCTATCCTGCTGATAATGCGCAAGGGGGGATGGATTTTAAATACGATGCGAAGAGCAATAAACTGGTATTTACAGAAAAAGGGATTACCTATCATTTTTACCAACAAATAGAGGATGGTATTTTGGTGCGGTTGGGAATAGAAATATATACCAACGGGGAGCAACATTGGTTGAAAGGGGATCCGGCTACTGTAATTGGCAGTTTGAAAAACATCCATCCATATGGATTCAAGAATGTAGAATAAGATTTTTCGTGCTTTATAGGGCTAGATAATATGTAGACATTTGAAAAAATCAGATGTAGATTGTGGTCTCCTTATATACTACTGGATTACATTTTATTTGTTTGCTATAGGGTTTAAGCCTCCCGCTCTTAGACAGGGTGTAGAGGCATGACAGATGTTCTTTTTTATAAATCTTTTTTCTAGTACATTTGAAGGATAAACACGAAGCCGAATTTATGAAACGACTGATACTTATTCGCCATGCGAAATCTTCTTGGAAATACGATGTAGACGACGAAAAGCGACCATTAAAAAAGCGTGGGATACTAGATGCGGGCAATATTGGCAAAGCGCTAAAGGAGAAAGGCTACGATATCGCTGCTATCTATTCGAGTCCAGCTACTCGCGCTTTGGAAACGGCTACGATTGTAACCAGAGCCTTGGGGCGCAAGCAGGAAGATATCGTACTAGTAGATCAACTCTACGATTTTTCGGGTAGTGCCTTGTGGGATACCATTACAAATATGCCCGAAACCCAAGAAACGGTATTAGTCTTTGGGCACAATTATGCGATTACCAATCTGGTAAACACTTACGGTAGTAAGGAGATTGATTCGGTACCTACTGCAGGATTGACCGTTATCGAATTTGGAGATCGGCCATGGAAAGAAATTTCAGCAGGAGAGACCACCTTTTTTCTTAGACCCAAAAGCATACGCCAATAGCAGCCGTCTGAAGCGCTATCCGCTGGCAAACCCAAGATTTGGGACGATGGTATAGTTATACCATTTCTAGTTTAAAACCAACCCAATAAATAGCCCTTTTTTCCTTTCTATTACAACATAAAAAGAAACCGTAAACTATGGCTATACTTGATTTTTCTGTTTCGTATAAAGAAAAAAAACCTCTATTTCTTTTCCAGTAATTTCAATCAATAAATGGTATTAGTTGTAAAATAATAAGAGAAAATCTGTAGAAAGTAAAAAGATATTTGTGTTTTCCTCATTACTTTTGTTACTACAATAGATATCTCGATAACCCATGAAATATATCAACCGTGAGCTGAGTTGGCTCGATTTCAATACCAGAGTACTGCAAGAGAGTGCGGACTCGACCACCCCATTGATAGAGCGCCTTCGTTTTCTGGGAATTTTTTCCAACAATCTGGATGAGTTTTTTAAAGTGCGTTATGCTACCGTGCGTCGTATTGTGCTTTCGGGTAAAAAGGGAAAGAAAATTTTGGGGGGCTATTTGGCCAAGGATTTGTTGGAAGATATTACCAAAAAGGGAATACAATTGCAGGCCGATAGTGCCGCCATATTGCATCAGGTGCAAAAAGAGCTGGAAAAAGAACATATTTTTATTGTAAATGAAACCCAGGTACTGCCCGAGCATGAGCAGTTTGTAAAGGACTATTTTATAAGAGTAGTAAGTCCAGGGCTAATGACTATTATTTTGGATGAGGCAGCAGACTTACCACAACTAAAGGACAAAGCAGCCTATTTGGCGGTAAAAATGGAAGACAATTCTATTTTTGTCGATGCACAACAAACCGATACCGAGAAAAAAGAAGCCCTCTATGCCCTTATAGAGATTTCGAAAGAAATGGAACGCTTTGTGGTATTGCCCACCATCAAAGGGAAGCAGTATATCATGTTGGTAGATGACCTCATTCGCTGTTGTATGCACGATATCTTTAGTATGTTTAATTACGAAAAAATATCTGCTCATATGATCAAGATTACCCGGGATGCGGAATTGGATATCGATCATGATTTGACTAAAAGTTTTATCGAAAAAATCTCGAATAGTGTAAAGGGTAGGGAGATATCGCATCCGGTGCGATTTGTGTACGACAAAGAAATAGATACCGATACTTTGGCGTTTCTGATAGATAAAATGGACATCGTAGATACCGATAGTACCATACCAGGAGGAAGGTATCACAATCGGAGCGATTATATGGATTTTCCGAGTTTGGGTAGAACCGATTTACTTTACGATCGCATAGAGCCCTTGCTCATAGATGGATTACCATTGGAAGGAAGTATTTTGGAACGTATAGCCGCCAAAGACTATCTGCAGTATACCCCATATCACAGTTTTGCTTATGTGGTGAAATTTTTGAGAGAAGCTGCTTTAGATCCTTATGTAGAAACGATTAAAATCACCATCTATAGATTGGCGAAAAACTCTCAGATAGTTGCATCGCTTATCAATGCAGCGCGAAATGGCAAACAGGTGACGGTACAAATAGAATTGCAGGCCCGCTTCGATGAGAAGGCCAATATTGGATATGCTGCCGATTTGCAGCAAGAAGGAATACGGGTCATATTTGGGGTTCCTGGACTCAAAGTGCATAGCAAAATATGTGTTATAGAACGCAGAGAAGCAGGCAAAAACAAGCGATATGGCTTTGTAAGTACTGGCAATTTCAACGAATCCACCGCCAAGCTATATACCGACTATACCTTGTTTACCGCACATGCACCCATACTCAAAGAAATCCACAAGGTATTCGACTTTTTTGAGACCAATTATAAAGTAAACAAATACAAGCATTTGATCGTATCCCCTCATTATACACGCAACCGATTGTTGCGCCTTATCGATGGGGAGATCGAGAATGCCCGTATGGGAAAAGAGGCCTATATCAAGCTAAAAATGAATAGTCTTACCGACTATGGGATGATAGACAAATTGTATGAGGCCAGCAGTGCGGGGGTGAAAATACAGATGATAGTAAGGGGTATTTGCTGTTTGATACCCGGCTTGGAAGGTTTGAGTGAAAATATAGAAGCCATTAGTATCATAGATAAATTTTTGGAGCATCCACGGATGTATGTTTTCTACAACGATAATGTGCCTAAGGTGTATATATCCTCAGCCGATATGATGACACGCAATATCGACAATAGGGTAGAAGTGGCTGTTCCTATATATGATAAGAATATTATATCGGAGCTTTTAACTACCTTTGAGATCTGTTGGCAAGACAATGTAAAGGCAAGGGTGTTTAATAAAGCACAGGACAATGCCTATAAACGCAACGATTTGCCCAAAGTACGTTCGCAATTTGCGACCTACGCATATTATTTAAAAAAGAAAGAGGAAATTGATGAGGATTAGGAAGTTTGCTGGTATAGATGTCGGGTCTAATGCCATACGATTGTTGATTCACAATGTAGTAGAAGAAGGAGATAAAGTCAGTTTTAAAAAAAATGCATTGGTTCGGGTGCCCATTCGCTTGGGGCAAGATGTATTTACCAATGCCAAAATATCGCCAGAAAATATCGATCGAATGAAGGATGCCTTCGAAGCTTTTCGGCTTATCATGAAGGTACACGGGGTTGAACACTTTATGGCCTGCGCCACTTCCGCTATGCGAGAAGCCCAAAACGGAGAAACGGTGGTTGATATCATACGAGAACACAGCGGTATTCCCATACAGATTATAGATGGAAAGAGAGAGGCGGAGATAATCGCTTCTACCGATTTGCATCAGCTCATCGAAAAAGACAAGTCCTATTTGTACGTAGATGTGGGCGGTGGAAGTACCGAACTCACCATTTTTAGCAAGGGTAAGGTGAAAACTTCTCAGTCTTTTAAAATAGGTACAGTACGCTTGCTCAACAATACGTTAGCGCCCGATATATGGAGTGCCATCGAAAACTGGATAAAATCCAATACCCAGGATATGCCCAAAATATCGGTGATCGGTTCTGGAGGGAATATCAACAAATTGTTTAAGCTATCGGGAAGAAAAATGGGGGTGCCATTGTCCTATATCTGGCTCAATAGCCAATACCAATACCTAAAAGGGCTGAGCTACGCAGAGAAAGTACACAAATTGGGACTCAATCCCGATAGGGCGGATGTGATTGTACCCGCCACGCGCATTTACCTCTCCGCCATCAAATGGAGCGGTAGCAAAAAAATTCATGTGCCCAAAATCGGCCTAGCAGATGGGATGATCAAAACGATGTATCACGAAATGTAGTAGGGGCGGATCCATGTATCCGCCCGTACAGGATCGGCCCGTACAATATTTTTGCATATCCTATGGGATAGAATAGCATGTAATAATCCACGGCCAACAAGGATATGCTAATATTCTTTAGGGCAATAATCATTAAAATCAGATTTAACTTCAAACAAAAAAGGCGTATTGCTATACGCCCCTACCCAAAATATTACATCAAAAAACTTCCGGATTTAATGTAGGATTCGGGCGGTAACAGGCAGTAGTAGGGGCAGATAGGTGGTGGGCGGTATCAAAAAATGGGCGGAAACGTGGATCCACCCCTACGTTTCTACCCCTACTAGTGGATAATAGTCGCATCATTTTTGCTGGGATCTTTGTACAGGAAAAATAAGCCGTCGTATATAGATCTAGATAAAACAGAATGGTGATTTAGTTCTGGATAGCCTATCAATTGATGTTCGATGTTTTTGTTTTCTAAAGAAGAAATTATTTTGGCCATATCCTTGTTTCCTTTAGGCGTTTCGTGAATCTCCGCTTTTCCATAAGTCTGAAAGATTTTTATAGGCGTTTGGAGATTTTTTAATTTCTCAAATCGGCTTTTCTCCACTATTTCGTACATATTATAGGAGAGAGCGCCAGAAATAAGGATATAATCCTGAAATAACTCTGGGCGCTGTTGTAGGGTGTAAAAACCAAAAAGCCCACCATAAGAATGCCCCAGCAATCCTCTTCTCTTGCTGCAATTGGGATATTGGGATTCTATAAAGCCAATAATCTCTTCTTCAAAAAAATCTAAAAATAGGTCGGCACCACCAGTATACTCTTTCTTAAGCGCATGACTAACAACTTCGAACTTATATAGCTTTGCATTTTTTTTATGTTCCTCTATATAAGGTAAAGTAGTAAAAGGACTAGGTGTAAGATCCATATTTCTTTGTTTTTCCCATTCCTCCTCGTTATTATACGAGATGCCTACAAATACAATATCTTCTACATATAAAGCGTATTCCAGCACGGAAAAAGAACCTATGGTAATAGGGGTTAACCAATAGGCATCTAAATAATACAAGGTTTTGTATTTCTTTTGGCTGTCATAGTTTCTAGGAAAAGTAACTTTTAGGATATAGGTTTCCCCCTTAGCGGATACGACTTGGTGCTTTACCGTTTTGTAGCCCAAGTCGGTTTCTTGTCCGTAGCTGGCTTGTATAAAGAAAAGCAATAAGATAGCTACAGCAATTAGTTTTTGTTTTACCATTTTCCAATATAGTTATTGTTTACAAATTTATACAGCTTATGAGAGGGTGCTGCACTAGAATATTTGCTGATATCGAAAATACAAAAAAACGCTATAGTTTTTTTAACTTAAGTAGGTTTATTTCCACAATAGTATCTTCTCTTTTAATAGCACCCGAAGGGATTCGGGCGAATGCGTGGGTTCGCCCCAACAGAAACATATAGCACAAAAGACATCCGTATTTGAGGGGGGGGGATTCGCACAGCAATATGTTTTTTTTGCTCTTTAATACAGAAAAACCCTTCAATGTGATAAAAAAGATGTAAATTAGTAGGTGTAATTTTCTTCCCAACTAGCCACAGTGCATTACCTCAATAAAAAAATACTGTTACATAAAAAAAGAGTAAATATGCGTTATGAATCTTATTTAGGCTATATAGAAAAGCTTGGAGGAAATGGATGGTTGCAGGTAAAATTGGATGATGGTTTTATATGGCCTTTACCTGAGTTTTTGAAAGTACAAGTGACCAAATCTGGAGAGAGGGAATTTTTTGAAATTCTAGAAGGACGGTTAATGGGTAAAAAGGCTTCTGTAAAAAAGAAGGGTTGGTCTTTTTCCGATTGGGACGGTTCTTATTTTGAGAGTGATATCCGCAGAGGATTTCCTCATAAAGCGGCAGCCCAAATGAAGTTTTATTTAAAATCGGAAAAACTGGAGATAACTGGTTTAGGAGAATATCACGCAGAAACAAAACCTACCAATCCACCTCCTGTAGGTCTACATGATATCGAAATTCCTTACGAACCACATAGTTTGGGAGCAACCTATACAGGACAAGCTAAATATGCCAAGACCTGGTTTCGAGTAGGACATACAGGCGACCGATTCTTACATTGTGGAGATATTTCGGAAGGGTGTATTACGGTAAAAGATATCGATAAATGGGACGAGATATACCTGTATTTAATTGTGGCAAGAAAAGGATTTGAAAGTGTAGGAACCGTAGAAATAATAGACCAATGAAAAAGAAGTTTCTTATTTTTATAATAGTTATAAGTGTATGGGCATGTAAACAGCAGTACATACCAGAACCTTGCGGGAAGTTGGCGCTAATAGAGCAAACAGAGCGACTTCAGGTTTCCGATACCCTAGTTGGTTTTTGGGCGGCTACTAGTAAATATGACAACGAATTGCAGCTAGACACGCTTACAGGGGAATTTACTATCTTATTTTTTAAAGCACTGGATTATGCTAAAGCCCATTACTTCTACTTCAACGAAGAAAATGATTATAAAGGACTAGGTCAACTAGTTATTTCTAAAAACGGAAACCTAATTGTTTCCAATGAGGCAAAACTGATGAAGATTTATGGTATAAGTACAACTTATAGCGTAAAACCCAAGGATAATGTACTTATAGTCGCCGATAGCAATAAGGTGATTCGTTCCATATACAAGCATGCTTGTGAGGAGGATATTTTGCGTATGGTGGAGGGGATTGACTCTACCACCCGAAGGGATTCGGGCGGTAACTGGGATTTGGGGGGTAACTCTACCACCCGAAGGGATTCGGGCGGTAACGGGGATTTGGGCGGTAAAGAAGTACTAGACCAATGAAAAAGAAGTTCCTTATTTTTATAGTAGTTATAAGTGTATGGGCATGTAAGCAGCAGTACATACCAGAAACTTGTGGGAACATACAGGATATTTATAAAACGGAAACCCTCACAACGGGCGATACCCTTATTCCGTTTGCACCAATAGGAAGTAACAATACGCCTTTTTCCTCTTTGAATAATACCACTTTTCTGTTGTTTAAAAAGAATTCGAAGCCCTTTACTGGAGGGTATAATGAAGAGATAGCCGAAGCAGGTTCCATTTTCCTAAACAGAGAAATTATCGCGCTAGCAAAACAAAAAGGGATAGATATAGTGGTAGAAACCGATTTGAAAATTGCTAAAATTTATGGCCTTGAAATCCTTGCAGAAGGACGTCTAAGAAAAAGTGGCCTGTTTGTAGCCGATAGCAATCGAATCGTTAGCGCCATTTATAAGAATATCTGTGAGGAAGATATCGCACGTATGGTAGCGGAATGGAAATAATAGACCAATGAACAAGAAGTTTCTTATTTTTATAATAGTTATAAGTGTATGGGCATGTAAGGAGCAGTACATACCAGAACCTTGCGGGAAGTTGGAGCTAATAGAGCAAACAGAGCGACTTCAGGTTTCCGATACCCTAGTCAGTTTTTGGGCGGCTACTAGTAAATATGACAACGAATTGCAGCTAGACACGCTTACTGGGGAATTTACTATCTTATTTTTTAAAGGGAGGGAGTATCCTAAAGCCTATTACTTCTACTTCAATGAAGAAAATGATTATAAAGGACTAGGCAAGCTAGTTATTTCTAAAAACGGAAACCTAATTGTTTCCAATGAGGCAAAACTGATGAAGATTTATGGTATAAGTACAACTTATAGCGTAAAACCCAAGGATAATGTACTTATAGTCGCCGATAGCAATAAGGTAATCCGTTCCATATACAAGCATGCTTGTGAGGAGGATATTTTGCGTATGGTGGAGGGGATTAACTCTACCACCCGAAGGGATTCGGGCGGTAACTGGGATTCGGGCGGTAAAGAAGTACTAGACCAATGAAAAAGAAGTTCCTTATTTTTATAGTAGTTATAAGTGTATGGGCATGTAAGCAGCAGTACATACCAGAAACTTGTGGGAAGTTGGAGCTAATAGAGCAAACAGAGCGACTTCAGGTTTCCGATACCCTGGTCAGTTTTCGGGCGGTAACTAGTAAATATGATAACGATTTGCAGCTAGACACGCTTACAGGGGAATTCACTATGCTATTTTTTAAAGGGAGGGAGTATCCTAAAGCCTATTACTTCTACTTCAACGAAGAAAATGATTATAAAGGACTAGGCAAGCTAGTTATTTCTAAAAACGGAAACCTAATTGTTTCCAATGAGGAAAAACTGATGAATATTTATGGTATAAATCATAATTATCCTGTAAAACCCAAGGATAATGTACTTATAGTAGCCGATAGCAATAAGGTGATCCGTTCCATATACAAGCATGCCTGTGAGGAGGATATTTTGCGTATGGTGGAGGGGATTAACTCTACCACCCGAAGGGATTCGGGCGGTAACTCTACCACCCGAAGGGATTCGGGCGGTAACAGGGATTTGGGAGGTAACTCTACCACC
Organism: Flavobacteriaceae bacterium; assembly: GCA_025800395.1. GTDB lineage: Bacteria > Bacteroidota > Bacteroidia > Flavobacteriales > Flavobacteriaceae > JAOXRU01. Next base: position 6,393 of record JAOXRU010000028.1, on the reverse strand, counting down.
CGAAGGGATTCGGGCGGTAACTGGGATTCGGGCGGTAACTGGGACTCGGGCGGTAACTGGGATTCGGGCGGTAACAGGGATTCGGGCGGTAACTGAGATTTGGGTGATGTATAATTATAAAATTCCTTCTTTTATTTCTAAATTATAGGTTCATAATTAGTATATCATCTAATAGTCCTTTTTCTCCGACATAATCTTTTGCACTACTGTATAAATAGTCTTCTGCTTGGGAAACCAAACCGCCCTTGACTGGGTTTTGATGAATATAGTTGATTTTTATTCGAATAACCTTGTTGCTCCAAAGCTCTATGGGCATATTGTCGTGTCTCCAAAATTGGTGATGTTTAACATTTGAAGATTTTTGAGCAGCCATTTTAAATTGAGCTATCCACGAGTTTTTATTTGGCTCTGTTGGGTTTTCTATTATAGCCTTTACTACTTTGTTACTAGTAAATCTCTTAAAGTCGCCAAGTAAATTTCCGGGTTTTATATCATTGCTAGATCGAAATATTAAATGTATATGATTAGGCATGACACACCAAGCTATTATCTTCATTCCTTTCTGTTTTTGACTGTAAGACAAACAATCTAAAATAATAGGGATATACGCTTTGTTAGTTAAAACTGGGAGCCAGTTCACAACAGCAAAACTCACAAAATATAATCCTTTAGGGTTTTTAAATACATAGTTTCTGCTCATACCCCTAATATAAGTAGCAAAAATACTATTTAATTGGATAATAGTTGAATACTATGTTTGGTATAGTTGAGAGGTGGATTAGTATAGATAAATTGTTTTTTTTTTAAATACCACCCGAAGGGATTCGGGCGGTAACAGGGATTCGGGCGGTAACGGGATGGGATAGGTAAATGCCTAGTTAGAAAAGCCCCTTTTTCTCTTATTTATTTACTTATGGCCTTTTTAGAATGTGATTTATCTTTTGTATAAAAAAGAAAAACAGTTGTAGGATCCGCTTTTTCTTTTGTAAAATAAAGAAAGACAGTTGTTGGATGCGCTATAACAATGCTGTTTTTTGCTACAGCTATTGTATTTTTTTCAATGCCTTTTTTTAAAATGACTTTATACCTACATACTTCCGTATCTACACCACTATAATTTTAAACTTCACAACATTTGTAAGAAAAAACTTGCTTTTAAAATAAAACTATTTCAATTTTGTGGTATCAAAACACTACAAGTCAATTAGTTATAGTAGTGTTTAATTTTAAAAATATTTTTATGATAAAAGAAAATCAGACTAAGGAGAAGAAGAAAAAGCGATCGGTATCCACGAGAGTTACCAATCGAATATACAATGCCAAGGCGTTGCGAACCCGAATAAAATCGATGGAGACCCTATTGAAGAAGGAGGCCACATCGGTGGCGAATTTCCAAGACTTATTGGATCAGGTAGTGAAGTTAAATATAAAAACTGCCGAGAGTGAGCTTATCAAAAAGGAGGCGGTGGCCCTTCGTCAGGAAGCGTATAATGGCAAGGGAACTGGGCTGATGCCCCGTTTGGCGATGATCAGTCAGTATTTTGAAGGGCGTTCGGAGATAGAAGCGCGTTTTCATGAGATTGCCAAAAGCATCATCAAGCAAATGCGCAACAGTCGCAAAAAACAAAAGGAATTTGTAGATGCCCAGGGGGAGAATGCGAGTGAAACGCTTATACAAGTTTCCAACCACACCAGCACCTATGGGCATAGGGTAGAGGGATTGCAATATCTGATCAGCTTGTGTAAACAATTGGGCGACAAATATGATCCTGGGAACAAGCTCATAGAATTGAAAGCCCTAAAAAGCCTGTATACCGAATTGGATCTCCAAAACGAGAATGTAGAGACCCACAAACAAACCTATAGTCAAAATCGGAAGGAGCTCACCAAATTCAGCAAGCAATGTATGAAGAGCGCACGCCATGTACGCAAACTGGTAAAAGCCACCTATCAGGCAGAAAGCAAAGAATACGATGGCGTACAGCAATTGGATTTAAATTAGAATTTTTTAGGCGTTATTCTATATTGTTAAAAACGTTTTGTAACGGTCTTAAATAATAATTGGTAGTTGTTTTTTATATATTGGATTTTTTCCATAGACGAGAAGGCGCATCGCACCAAGATACTTTTGGTGAGGTGCGTTTTTTTTGTGGGTGGAAAGAATTGCAAATAGTTAACAAATAGGCTATATTTGAATACAATACTTCTCAGCCACCAGTTTAATACTTAACAGTTTGATCATGAGAAAAGCTATAGTCACCATTACCAGAGAAACATTGGGGAATATATATAAAGAGTTGTATACCAATTGAGAAATGACGCAAAACGAATTCCAAAAACATATTGAAAAGACGCTTTCAGAACTAAAACTGTATGCTGAATTACATGCGGGAAAAGAATTGCCAAATGACTTTGAATTTAAATGGCATAGCGCAGAGAAAGTATCAGCAATAGGAAAAAATAATGTAATGGAATTGATTGCGAGAAAAGTCTATCTCCATGAAAATAAAATATATCCTTGCGTTGACCTAATTGTAGAGAAAATAACGGATGAAAATCGAATTGTAATATGTGGATATATTGCTGGATATGAACCTAGAGATTTTGGAAAAGGTTGGAGTAATCGACTAGGACCATTTATTTACGGAATTGAAAAAGAACTAATAAACAAAAAAGTAAATCACACTTCCAAAGAGTTTAAAAATATGCTCATTGAATTAGGTTTACTTCATTGTAAACCTGAGTAAAATGCTTGACCAAGGCGACTACATTTTTCTTTTCGATTTATTGGTTCATTATCAAACCATTTAGTGGATTGATAAGAAAAGAAATGTTGAGACTAATAAAGAAGGAAATAGAGAAGGCAGTACCCAACAATGATGACCGTTGCACAAGGCGGGTATTCAGAAATCTGCAACATTGCACAACCTGCGTCATAGTTCTGCCACCCATTTATTAGAGAACGGAACAGATATTAGATAATACAGGAACTTTTGGGGCACAAAAGTCCAAAAACAAGCATGATTTACACCCATGTTTCTACTACAAGTTTAAAAGATATTCAAAATACTTTCGATTATTTATGCTAAAATAATTATCTTAGACCTAAGATTTGGCAGCTGCAAATATTAGAGATGAAGAAATTAAAAGAAAAACAGTGTTATCCCACCAATTATTTGCATTATTAAACAGCCAGATATCTATATAAACAAGTTGTACGCAAGCTGAAAAAAATCACGTGAATTTCGAAACCGCCAAATACATAATTGACTATTTTCCTAATCTAATGACAGAAAAGGAACGTATAGCTTTACGACATCTGAACTCTGAATTCAAAATGGACGGAAATCCGAAAATGGAAAAAATGTATCGTAAAATAGGGTGGTTAACAGATGACAAAGAAGCTTTGAATTTAATAAAAAACGGTTCTGAAAGTTTCAGACTTAATGTTGCTGACAGAATTCTTAAGGAAAGAAGTTCTGATTTATACCTAAATAAATGTCCAAATTGCGAAAAACTTACTAGAACGCCACAAAGCAGGCAATGTAGATTTTGTGGACATAATTGGCACGATATTAAAGTGGCGGATTTTAAATTAAATAGTTCATTTCAATTAACTGGACGACACTTTTTTATACTCGGAGAAATAACAAATGGAAGTGTGGAAATTGGAAATTATATTGATTTAACAATGGTCGGGCTGAATTGCAAACCGAGAATAGAATCAATAGAGTACGCTTTGAAAAAAGTTGACGGAAAAGCGGTTGAAGACATTGCTTTGGGAAGTAATGAACTGACCGAAAATCAAAAAGAAAAAATTAAGAAAATCGGTTCATTTGGAACACCATTTGACATTGTAAAAGAAAAATAAAGCCAGCGTACAACAACGTATATAAAAAATAGCGGTTTAATCGCTTAATCAAAAGATAATGAGTAAATTAAATACCAATGTTAAGCTGAAGATTAGTGCATAAAATCCGCTACTTTTCATATACAAGCCCGTTGGGTACAATTACCACAAAACGAACTGAATGAACAAAATATTAGCATTTTCCATTACAATTTTATTAGTCGGATTACAGAAAATGTCAGCACAAAATTATTTGGATTATTACGAGACGATAAATAAAGCTGAAATAGCAAATCTAGACAAAGAATTTAAAAAATCTGACTCACTTTATCAAGTTGCTTTCGGACTTATTGAAAAGCCTTTTAAAGAAGATTTTTTATTAGCTTCTATTAATTCCGATAAATTGAACGACAATAAAAAAACTCTGGAGTATCTAAAAAAAGGAATTAATAACGGACTAACTCTAAAACGTATTAAAAACTCATTAACTGAATTCAAAAAATCAAAAGAATGGAAAGAAGTTAAAACAGAATATAATTCGCTTCGTGAAAATCATCTAAAAACTCTGAATTTAACTTTAAGAGAGGAAATCAAAAATATGCTTACGAAAGACCAAGCATCAAGGCATCCAATTTTTGGAAGTGCTAAAAAATCAAAAAAAATTGATAATAATAATTACAAAAGACTTTTAGAAATCATAGATGAAAATGGTGGGAAATGGCCAGGGTTTTCTACAATTGGAGAGACCTTGCCAAAAGGAAAATATAATGTGACTGGCAACATAGCTTTAATGATACTTCACTTTGACAAGGAGCAAATCGAAAAGCTAAAACCATATATGCTTCAAGCAGTTATGGATGGAGAAATGTATCCTTATCATTTTGCTAGAGCAATTGACTACAAAAGCATTTCAAATTGCCAACCATTTGGAACATATTTATCTGGAGGATTTATATCACCAATTTGTGATTGTGAAAAAGCAAATCTTGAAAGGAAAAAATTTGGATTTGAATCGATAGAAGATTATTATCGAAAAAGAAAATCAGAATATAAATGTAAAAAATAACTGTACCCAACATTGTATAACCGCAATTACGGAAGATTCGACTACGCCCGAATCCACTCGGATTTGCTAAGGTCTGTGCTAAACCGAAAATTAACGCATATAAACCCGTAACTGACGGTTATACGAGACCGTTAGCGTTTATGCGATACTGGCATTATAAATAAATATTGATGAAATTCAATTTAAAACTAAATAGAAGGAATATTTCTGATGATGAGATATTTGCTGATATAAAAAGGGTTGCAGAATTAATTGATACTCCACTTACCCAAAATATATATAAAGAATTGGGGCAATATTCACCTTCAAATATTGCGAGACGATTCAAAAGCTGGAATAAAGCATTAGAGCTAGCCAACATACCCGTAAAAACTCACAGGGATATTAGCCAAATCGACTTATTTAGAAACCTAGAGGCTGTTTGGGTACAACTTGGAAGACAACCTAAATATGTTGAAATGAAATTTCCACTTTCTAAATATACATCCGCAACATATGAAAAATATTTTGGGAAATGGAATAGCGCATTGGAAAGTTTCATTGAATATATTGGGAATGACGATCAGGTAATTGAGGACCAACAAGTTGATGAATTTGAACAAAAGAATCTCAGTGAAAAAAGAACTCATAAAACAAAAAGAGAAATTTCTGACCGATTGAGATTCAGAATACTAATGCGAGATGGCTTTACCTGTAAATCTTGTGGAAAAAGCCCTGTAAAGGAACTAGGTGTTGAACTTCATGTAGATCATATAATTCCATGGTCTAAAGGTGGAGAAACTATTCCAAAGAACCTTGAAACAAAATGTAAGAAATGTAATTTGGGAAAAGGAAATGCCTTTAACAAATAAAGAAATAATATCTTCAAAAGCACAAAACGCTAACACTGTGTATGAGCAATAGCTGTATTTGCGGAATATTTGTAGCTTTATAACACCTAATAAATTTGGGTAAGAATTTGAACAATTGCGTCTTTGATATCCGCTACTGCTCATACACGAGACCGTTACTTGCAATTTTTAAAAGGGTTTGATTCTAGCTAAATTAGGCAGGTGTAAAACCGAAGGTTTTTAAAAGTCAGCAAAGTTGACGGCTAATTGAAGCGGATAATTTGACGACTGATTAGCTGAACGGATAAAACGAAGTGAAACATACTGATTTTGAAATAGAGCGTACAGCAAAAAACATTGATTGAAATATTGGAATGCGAAAAACCATCTGAGAAGAAAAAAACCTTTTGTTCGAAGCTTTGAAGGAGAAAACAGCAAAAACAGTTCTAACAGAAAAAAACTGCATGTAACAAATGGCTATATGCAATGCGGGTTTTAGGAGCAATCCAAAGTTTAAAGGCTGTCATTATCGCTCACAATTTTGTAAATTGGTATTTTAAAACATAAAAGCGACAAAATTGCTCGCTAGGTAAGGTGCATTTGGCAACTAGTAAACGCTTGTCAGACCCTGCACTGCGCATAGCCGA
>JAOXRU010000018.1 GCA_025800395.1 Flavobacteriaceae bacterium | reverse complement strand
AAGAAATGCCAAACACAATGTATATAAAACAAGTCCGTGTTGAGTGAAGGGATAATAGTAGAAACGCGACAGACGTACCAACAAATGTCATGTTTCCTGCACGTGTGAACAAGTAGTGCTACTAGAGAAAAGGTTCTAAGTTTCGGTTTCCCCAAGGAAAAGCTGTCAGAAAAACTACATAGAACCTGGATGTAAACGAATAAACACCAGCATTCTCACAGAAATAATTCTGGATAGAAAAATAGGCAAGAATAGGTATTATTCTCATCGGCAGAAGGTACTGTATGTCCGGGAATGTATTGATTTGGTATTGTTTATATTGTTTTTTTCTAATGGATTAGTATTGGTGTACTAGTGTTTATATTGCTCTTTGTATTGGACAAGTATTGGTGGCTGCTTCTTTCTATTTAGATTCTATTTCAAAAAGTCTTGAAAAATTGATGTTTCTAGCTTTTGGTAGGATCTTGGTGGTGGTGGTGGCTGCTTTCTATTAACATTCCAATTAAAAAAGTATCCAAGAACATATTTTCCAGCTTTTGGTAGGACCTTGGCGTTGGTGACTGCCTTTTCTTTTTTCTAAATTCTGTTTAAAAGAGTATTCAAAAATAGATATTTCCAGCTTTTGGCAGGATCTTGGTGTTGGTGTCTGCTTTTGATTAACATTATTCTTACTTCCGTAAAAAGTAAACTCGAACCTGACATAGAAGTACATGTCTGTGGAAAAACGAACATTCGTTCTTGTATATGCAGCAAGTAGCTTTATGCTGTAACATATGTTCTAAGTGTGGTTTCCACAAGCAATTACTAGTTAAAAAACATCGTATGCAAAACCTAGGTTTTCAAACAAAGTACCTACTACGAAGAGGCCAGACAAGACCTTT
>JAOXRU010000016.1 GCA_025800395.1 Flavobacteriaceae bacterium | reverse complement strand
ATGTAATTTCTATAGACCCGTACACCATTAAAAATACAGAAGTAATTTTTGGGCCAGGTTCGGTAATTTTTGGCTCGGATGCGATGGGTGGTGTTATGAATTTTTATACCAAAGATGCACAGCACAGCTTAGGAGATAGTTTGCAGTTAGACGGCAATGTTGCTATCCGACATGCTACGGCCAACAACGAAAGAACGGGGCATTTCGATTTAAATATTGGCGGAAAAAAATGGGCATCGTTTTCTAGTTTTACTTATAACAGTTTCGAGAATGTTTTAATGGGTCGGCATGGACCCAGTAGCTATTTAAGACAAGAATATGTGAGCACCATATTGGGAGAAGATATAATACTTCCAAACGATAATCCTAGAGAACAAAAAAACATGGGTTACGACCAATGGAGTGTGTTACAAAAATTAAAATATACTCCTAAAAAGAACTTAGAGTTCGATTTGGGAATTCGTTATTCCCAAACTACCAAATACAATCGCTACGATAGGCTTTTAGAGTATAAAAACAATCGTTTAAAAAACGCAGAATGGTATTATGGACCTCAAAAATGGGGAATGTTGAACTTAAAAATGTATCGGAAAAGTAATAGCAATTTGCACGATGCTGTAAAAATAACTGGAGCCTATCAGTTTTTTGAAGAGAGCAGACATGATAGAATGCTAGAATCGGAAAATTTGCGGAGCAGAACAGAACAAGTCTATGCGCCATCTATTCACATAGATTTTGAGAAGCAATGGCACAAGAAATGGAAAGGCTTTTATGGTGTAGCATATGTTTTTAACAAGGTGCATTCTACAGGAGTCTTACAATCTATAGTATCTGGAAACAGAGAAGATTCGCAATCGCGATATCCAGATGGGGCTACTTGGCAAAGTATAGCTTCTTATTTAAATATAGAGCATAAAGCAAAAGAAAACTTAACCCTATTGGCAGGTGCTAGATATAGTCATGTATTTTCCAAAGCCGAATTCGATAATCGGTTTTTTAGTTTTCCATTTCAATCCTACGCTTTAAGCAATGGCGCGCTAACGGGTAGTTTAGGTTTAAGTTGGTTCCCAGGGAATAGTTGGCAAATAACCGCTAATGCTGCTACAGGTTTTAGAGCACCAAATATAGACGATATTGGAAAGGTGTTCGATTCGGAGCCAGGCTCGGTTGTAGTTCCTAATCCAGATTTGGAGCCAGAATATGCCTATAATTTAGATGTGGGGATAAAGAAAAATTGGAACAACCATTTGTTTGTAGATGTATCTGCTTATTACAGTCATATTGTAGATGTATTGGTGCGTAGGGATTTCGAATTTCAAGGAAATGAAAATATTATGTACGATGGGGTCTTAAGCAGGGTGCAGGCTATGCAAAATGGCTCAAAGGCTTATGTGTACGGTGTAGAAATGGGGTTCGATTTATTTTTAAATTCGAATATGTCGTTTCTGGGTAGGCTTACCTATGCTAAAGGAGAAGTCGATACCAATACAGTGGAAAAAGAACCACTGCGACATGTGCCTCCTTTGTTCGGAAACTTTCATTTGGTATGGAAAAACCATCGCTTAAAATTAGATCTGTTTTCGGACTTTAATGGTGCAGTTCCCAATAGTCGCTTAGCACCTTCCGAACAGGCCAAAACTTTTATCTACGCCAAAGACGAAAACGGAAATGTATATGCGCCTTCTTGGTATACCTTAAATTTTAAAACGGAGTATCAGTTACGCAAAAGTATCAAAGCCCTATTGCGAATAGAGAACATTACAGACCAGCGTTATAGACCATACGCTTCTGGTATAGTA
>JAOXRU010000015.1 GCA_025800395.1 Flavobacteriaceae bacterium | reverse complement strand
GTAGTTAGAAAATAAAATAAAAATAATGAAAATAATGAATCCTTGCGACGCGAGGCAATGGACTCCTCGCATCCTGATGTACGCATGCGTCCTTAGGCAGGGAATCAGTACTGCCAATGTTTAGTTCCCTCAAGGCGTATTAAGATTGGTACCAGCAATTATTTTTGGAGTACTGGCAAATGTTTGCTTGGAAGAAACCTGGCAAAAACTAGCATTTTACGGCTACAATACTCCTAAATAAAACTCTTTGTCCCTTAATAAGGGGTGGCGAATGGTCCTTCAAAAAATTCGGGTCTCGCAAAATTTTAGCCGATTTTCATGGGTCTCGCAGTCTCGTTTTTTCAGCGGTTGTCTGTATCTCGGAGTCTCGATTTTTTGACGAAGCTGTCTTGAAGTCTCGATTTTTTCACCAGCAGATCTGTCTCGGAGTATTGATTTTTTGGCCTTTTGTTTGCTGCTTTGATCACCTGTGTGGTTCATAAACGATGGTAATTTAATTTCGAAAACATTTTTTGGACCATTTCCTTTCGGAGTAACTATGGCCAAAACCTTTTGACAACGTTAGCTCACGGATTACGGCCGGCCTTATGTGCCTAATAGTACGACTATGATAATATCGGACAATATTAGCTACACAAGTCTCGGACTCTCATTTCTGAAATAACTCCAAAGTCTCGGACT
>JAOXRU010000005.1 GCA_025800395.1 Flavobacteriaceae bacterium | reverse complement strand
TCAAACCCGCACAATAACACACAATTCCCAATACCCTGCGAAATCCCACACAATAATGATAGAGTTGCTTAACCCCTTGGCGCCTCTGCCGGCCTGAGCCGGCCGTGAATTCGCGCATGTACGCGTTTCTCCCCTGCCTCCCCTCCCTTCCCCTTTTTGGTTTTGTAATGATGTAATCGTCTAGAGAAGAGATAGACCAATCAGAATCTGTCTTCTGCGCATATTTTTGGAAGCCTCAGAGGGGTACTAGACGGGAAGGTTTTTGTCAGATCAAATTTCAATCCAAAATGGCCGCGCGGCCATGAAAACTCAGGTTTCCAACGCAATATTTTTTGGTCTTTGGAAAGAAATCATGTCATTTTAACATTGGAAATGAAAAGTTAAGACCCCGAAGAATACTCGACCGCCTTTAAAGTGGAATGTGCAGAGCTTTTAGCGGAGAAATTCGGTTTTGTGTACAAAAACATGCTTTTGCAAGGGCAGAGAGCTTCAGAGGGAAGGGAGATGTCCTGGTGGGATATTCAGGCAACGAGTTTCTCAGAATATTTTGAGCAATTCCCAGAATTCTACCGAACGGTAAAGTAAATTCGATAGTTTATTGTGGATTTACTTTGTTGTGTTTTCTTTATTGATCTAATGCTGTAAATTTGCAGCGTTTTTGTGTACAATGTGCAGACGCGGTACCGTTTGGATATAAATTTGATCCCAGTATAGCTCTTAGTAAATGTCAATGCATGGCCGTGAATTGCTTGCCAGG
>JAOXRU010000646.1 GCA_025800395.1 Flavobacteriaceae bacterium | reverse complement strand
ACATTGGTATGTCCTTTACGAATTAAAGAAAGGATGTTCCCCATCTTGTCATAGGTGATTCCGCTTAGGTTGTACTTCCCAGTGTTATCCGTTGCAGCCGTAATCCTGTTCAAGGCATCGTAACTATAGGCGTAACTTTTCAAAGAACTGTCGCTATTGGCAGTACGCCAATGGGTTTCACTAATGTTTCCATTGTAAAGCGGATTGGTACCACTGTTATAGCTAAGGCTAAAGTTAAACAATTTATTGGGATTGGGGTTTTGCTTTACATCATTTATGCCAGTGAGCCAGCCGCGGATGTTGTATGTATAGGAAATGTTTTGTAGTCTATTTTGGTTGGTTTTTCCACCAACACCTTTTCCTTTTAATTCTCCAAGCGCATCATAAGTGTTTTGAACCAATACTTCTTTTTGCTGGTTTGCTATTTGTTGGGTTTGTTTTAGCAAACGTGCACTATGGTCGTAGGTAAACTGATCTTTCACAATAATAGCTGGTTTGGAATCTTTGGTATGACTACTTTGGGTTTGTATCGTTTTACCTGTAAAATCCAACTCTGTTTGTACGATATCTATGGTTCCTAAATAGTCATTTTTAGCATACACATATATCGGCCTGGCCTTTTCATCATAATACGTAACAGTTGTAATCCATTTAGCTGGAGAAACATCTAATACCTTAACTTTTGATCCCGTGGCTAAGGTTTTTGTGTTGGTTGTACTGCTTACGCCATATGCAGTAATAGAAGCAGGCGCTCCAGCTTTATCAAAAGAATAATTGTCGTAATAATTTAGCGTTAAAATCTCAATGTTGGCACTCGGAAAATGTGCATTGGTGTAATAACTATTTTGATAACCAGTTCCTGTGGTTACCTTGGTTTCATAATTAGTCTTTGGGTTTTTTTGTTTGTCATTGAATATCTGTTGAAGCTGTTTTCTAGTTTCTTTGCCTTTGTATTTTCCAGTGTACACCACTCTTCCGAACACATCATATTTAGTAAACAACCAGTCATTAATAGCATCTTTGGTCATTACAGGCCTATCCAATAGATCATATACGATAAATTCCCAACCTTTTCCAGGTATCTGTTTTTCTATGAGTCGGTTTCTATGGTCGTATACATATTGATAACAGAGATTCTTTAGTTCTTGATCATCAACACCGTTTTCTGGGGTTACTTTTGGGGGTATTACATAGGTAAGATTTCCATAATCATCATAGACGTAATAAGTGTCATGAGGAGTCTCTTTGTTATAGGTGCGTTTTAAGATGACTTGTCCTTGTTTGTTTTTGAATTCCTCTGTACTATGGTCTTTTGTATTCCCTTGGTGATTTTCATCAAAGGTGATTGTTTTATATAGCGTTGCTGCTAGATAATATCCGTTTCTTTTTAACTGAGGAATATATTTTTGTCCTACTTGTTGGGTATGAACATCAAATCGTACGACTTCAGCCTTGGAATTGGTTTGATAATCAAATTCTATCTCATGCCCAGCACCCAGGGCCCAATCTTTACCCGGAGCAGCTTGTTTTAATACCCTATTCAATGGAGATGCTTCAAATTCTTTCTGAGAATAGGCATTTACTTGATTAAGAGCTACACCAACAAAATCATTAGGATATTGGTTTTTATAATATTGTTGTATTTGTGAGCGGATATCGCCCCTATAGGCTCCACTTTTTCCATTAGAAAAAGCAATTGGCAACCAATCTTTGTCTTGTCTACCTAAAGCATCATAACCAATATAGGTAACCATATCCTTCATTTGAGGGGAAGCTTTAATAGCTATATTTTGCATCGGTCTTCCCAAACCATCAAAATAGGCAACTTGTTCCATTACATCCTTTTGTTTGTCAATAGCTCCAGTAGTAGTTGGGATTTGATATGTTTTGGTATAGATGTAATTTTCATTGCTGAGAGTAGGTGGGGTATATGCTTTTGCCTCGATTACAGGGCACCCATTGTTTTTTCCAAACTCTAAAGGGCAAACATCCTTACTATTTTGTACATAGCCATCTTTAGGTTTGCAACCGGTAACTTTAGTATTGGGATCTCCAAATCCATCTTTATCCTGATCGGCGTACCAAAGGGTATTGGGATGGATATTTTTATCATTATCATTACAATCTAATGCATTTCCAACATAGCCACTTGGAGCTTTACAAGCTAGAAAAACAACTGGAGGGCCGTTTGGATCTCCAAATCCATCCTTATCTCGATCGATATACCAATTTGGATGCCTGCCGATTTTAGGATTGTTATCATCACAATCTCTTGCTCCGGGAGCGGTATGTTCTACTAACATATATCCTTTTGGTTGGCTACAACTTATAACGACATTTCCGGTGGCTGGCATGCCATCTCCATCTCTATCTGGGAGCCACTTACTTTTAGAATGTAGTTTTCGGTTACTATCATTACAATCCAAGGCGTTTTCCACATAGCCTGCTGGCCTAGTACTGCTTGTACGTCTTAAATGTGCGATACCTTCGCCATCCCCATCTGCATCCCGATAATAGGTCTTGGGCGGGATATTGGTTATATAGGAATTATTATCATTATAGTCTCCTCCGCTACGTACATAATTTTCACCACTTGGCGGGCTACATCCTTTAAAGGTGCTAGAACTGTTTCCAAAACCATCCCCGTCTCTATCCGCAAACCAAAGGGTATTGGGATGGATGTTGGCATCCTGATCATTACAATCTTGGTTATTGCCTACAAAGTATTTTGGTGCGTAACTAGCTGTGATTTTTTTATAATTGTTTCCATACCCGTCCCTATCTTTATCCCAATAAAAGGTTCTAGGAGATCTATTAGTGATT
>JAOXRU010000638.1 GCA_025800395.1 Flavobacteriaceae bacterium | reverse complement strand
CCATTGGAGAACCTGCATGCCATATACCTTCTAAACGATGCCCTCTAGTTCGGACTATTAATGGTGCTTTTTGATAGCCCGCCGTACGATAATGTAATGTAGCTAGATCATCGGATAAAATTTGTAAACCATACAATAGATAGTCTAAATACTGTATTTCTGCAATTGGTCTAAGACCCCGCATAGCCATACCTATTCCTTGGCCAATTATAGTAGCTTCACGTATACCTGTGTCTGCCACCCGATGCGAGCCATATTTCTCCTGCATTCCTTCTAGACCTTGGTTTACATCTCCAATGGTACCACTATCTTCTCCAAAAATGAGCAATTTTGAATGATTCCCTAGAAGCTGATCAAAATTATCCCTTAGAACAATTCTTCCATCTACAATTGGCGCATCTATATCGTAAGTTGGTGTTACTTCGTTAACTTCGGTTGCTTTATTGCTTGTTTCGCTATATAAATGCGAGCTATATTTTGGCTGCATGGCAGCCGCAAAATCGCTAATCCAATTAATTAAGGCTTGTTTTTCTGAAGATTGTTCTTCACGCACATATCGCAATACTTTACGAGCCTTGCTTAGCATGTCTTTTTTAATAGGCTCTTCTATTGCAATTAAATCGTTTTTTATTTTATTAATAAAAACTTTATTTACCGACACATTTGCCAAAGCATCTAAGAAAGCTACAACTTTATTTTTTTCTTCTATGTGTAGCGCAATAAATCTATTCCAAGCTTCTTTTTTCGCTTCGCGAACTTCTTTTTTAATACGTTTTTCTAAACTTACGAGTTCCTCGGCAGAAGCAAACCCGTTATCTAGAATCCAAGAGCGCATTTTTAAATTACAATCGTTTTCTTTCTCCCACTGCAAACGACTTACACTTTTGTATCGTTCATGAGAACCAGAAGTACTGTGTCCCTGAGGTTGGGTAACCTCTTTAACATGTATCAAAACTGGAACATGTGCCGTTCTTGCTAAAATTGAAGCTTTTTCATACACTTCCATTAAACTTGGATAATCCC
>JAOXRU010000629.1 GCA_025800395.1 Flavobacteriaceae bacterium | reverse complement strand
CAGAACAGGTATGGGCGCCAAGTCTGAACGGGGCCTATAAAGTGACGGTGAAAGATGAAAACGAAAAAAAACACAAGAGGCTGCAAGTAGCCTTTACTCATGCGCGGGCACACATGGGTGCCTTATTTCCATAGCGTAGCCCTGGCCCCGAAGAAGACTAATTTCGGCCAATTTAATAAATCTGCTCTTTGCCGTTGTGCCAGCCTTGCATCCAGTTTTGTTTTTATACCTCATTTTTGTAAGGACTGAATAAGTGTTTTTAGTAATTTTCACAGAATTTACAATATGAAGAACTTGAAGAAAATTTAGGTAGAGATGGAAAAAATATGTTTATTAGCTTTGCAAGTATGTCAAAAAAATAAAACAAACTCATGCCGCTATATATTGTCCAAATACAGCCTGTGGTTCCTGATCCATAATCCATAGCCAGTAGTCCACAGTCCCGGTTCCAATATTTTTTCGGTTAATTTGAACGCCGATCAGTATGGCGAGTTTAATTTATCTGGTTTCCTGGAAGAGACTTTTTTCTTTTGCAGTGTTTGTGGTTTTGCTCCCTCCATACTTTCCGCTCGTTTTTTTACAGCCCTCATTGCACATGACTTTAAAACATTTTCGTAAATTCAGAACTAGACTGCAAAGATTGAAGGGTCTCCGGGTCTCCGCTTGTTTTCGTATCGTGAAGGTTTTCGATTTGCCAATGGAGATAATTGTACACCTCCAAGTTCTCTAGAGGTCTCCTTGTAGCCGCTTTATGGGTTATTGTGGCGTTGCCGTAGCTAACATAATAGAAACGGGCCGTAAGCAGG
>JAOXRU010000627.1 GCA_025800395.1 Flavobacteriaceae bacterium | reverse complement strand
TTCCTTTTTGCAGGAGTAGAGCAAACTTCCCAAAACGATAAAAACAAATGCTTTTTTAATTAGGCACATAAAAGAACGAATAAAGGGTTAATAAAAAGTTAGGAAGCTAAATTACTGCCCCATATATTCTTCTAAACGTTTTTTTAGAAAAGAATACAGAAACAAACATTCCAAAATTAATAATTACATTTGAATTGTGCGACTTAAAGTTACAGCATTTCAGGCGGCATGCTTCTTAAAAACAATAACGCCACATAGTTGCTCTTTTTTAGGGTGCTTTTGCAAGGGTTTTAAATAATGGTAAAAAGCCCCAAGAATAGATCGTATATGTGGTAACAATAACCAAAACCAATGAAAGATAAAGCAGCTTTTAATACCAAAGTAATACACGGCGGACAGCAACCAGACAAAGCCTACGGTGCGGTAATGCCCCCAATATACCAGACCTCTACCTATGCCCAAGAAAGGCCAGGAGTGCATAGTGGTTATGCATACTCCCGTTCGGCCAATCCAACACGTACGGCATTGGAACAATCTCTTGCCAGTTTAGAAGAAGGAACTGCTGCCATGGCTTTTGCAAGCGGTTTGGCAGCCATAGACGCGGTAATGAAATTGTTGCAACCCGGAGATGTGGTTTTGTGTACCAACCATTTATACGGCGGAAGCTACCGATTGTTTAAACAAATATACGAGCCGCTAGGTATCCTATTCGATTTTGTAGATATGACTAATCTGCAACAAGTAGAGAATGCAATTACTACAAAAACAAAATTGTTGTGGCTAGAGACCCCAACCAATCCGTTACTTCATATAATAGATATCCAAGCAATGGTACAAATAGCCAAACAATACCAATTGTTAACAGCGGTAGACAATACTTTTGCTACACCTTATTTACAACAGCCACTAACTTTAGGTGTAGATATTGTAATGCACTCTGCTACCAAATATTTAGCAGGACATAGCGATGTGGTTCTTGGTGCGCTAGTAGTAAAGGAAACAACTTTAGCAAAACGCCTTTATTTTATACAAAATGCTTCTGGAGCAATTGCAGGACCTATGGATAGTTTTTTAACCCTGCGAGGTATAAAAACCTTGGCAGTGCGCATGCAACGGCATATAGAAAACGCTGCTGTAATTGCATCTTATTTGCAAGACCATCCTAAAGTAGAAAAGGTGTATTGGCCAGGATTTGCTTCGCATCCGAATCA
>JAOXRU010000093.1 GCA_025800395.1 Flavobacteriaceae bacterium | reverse complement strand
TAAAACCCAAATTCCTTGGTTCCCCAGGGGGTTTTTTCTTGAAATTGTTCTAGCTGAATAGTGCCTCTGCTTACAAACTCTTCCACATAGGTTTCTATTTCTTGTACAAAAAACTTCACCTTGGCACTTAATACAGGATCTACCGTTGTACCCGCATGCCATTGCAAATGTAATTGGGTGTTAAATCTTGCCAATCCCATATACATCGCATCCCCAAAAAGCTTCTCAAAACCCACGTAATCTCTATACCATTCCAAATCGCGCTGCAAATTATTGCTAGACAACACAGGAATGGTTTGTACAATTCTATGGCTCATAAAATAAGTTTCGATTACTTAAAGATACAAAAATCCTTAACAATCAGAACATTAAATACCAGTTATTGTTTGGAATAACTGCTGAAGAAATTAGAACTTTTTTTATTTACACAAAAAAGAAAACTTAAGCATCGCCTTCCCTACCATTTTTTTATCCTGAAATAGTAAGAAAAATGGACGATATTCAACCCCATTTCCAATGGCTGATGGCTTTACGCCATATTACATTTTTCTAATATAAATATTTCCGGAAACGGTTTTTAGTTTTAACTGCTTGCCGCCACCACCTATAGTACCAGTTACTTTGTTTTGTGAACGAGAGCGGTTTTCATTTTCATAAGTAATATCGTGATTAGAATAGATGGTTCCAGTTACCGATCCGGCTTCTACATTGGCTTGTTGGCTAGCAACATCTATATCGCCGCTTACGGTTTCTAAACGCAATTTCCCTTGATATTTTTTGATGGTGATATCTCCAGATACTAAATCAGTAATAAGTGTACCTTGAAAATCTAAAGCACCAACATCTCCGCTGATGGTTTTGATGCGAAGTTTGCTGTTTCTGGGCACGTAAATCTCGTACTGAATGTTGATAGGATTGTTGCAATCGTTTCGCTGCTTTCTGTCTTTGAAATAGTTTCCAAAATCGGAGTAAATCTTTAAAGCCCCATCCTCCCTTTTTGTTTTTAAGCTAAAAAAATGATCGCCTTTTCCTTGGTCTAAACTTACAATGGCTTTTACCTTAAACACTTTTTCGCTGCTATGCTTTACCTCTATGGTGTCTGCAAATTTGAAATGCGCGAAAAGTGTGGAAGCTCCAGAAATAGGTACGGATTCTTCAACTTGTTTTTGGGCAAAAGTACTGTTGCTAAAAAGTAGTGCACAAACAAATATAATGGCATTTTTCATCTTATGGTTTTTTTGAATGGTTGTTTAAAATTTGACGTAGGTCTCCTTGTCCGCACTAGGGGTAGAAGCGGCATCCTTTTTTGGGGGTGGGTCGTGGGTGGGTGGGTGGCAGACAGGCCGCCAAAAAAGATTTAGCGGATGACCCGACCTTTTTTGCTTCCCATTAGAAGCAAAAAAGGTAGTGCCCATAATTATATTATTTCTTTCTTAAATACACATTCCCTGTACTAGAACGCAATCTGATATTTACACCGCCATTGTTTAACTGATGGGTGATTTTTCTAGTTGCTCCTGCTACTTTCATAGCATCCTTCTTGGGTTTGCTTAGGTCAAAATCGGTATATACAGTACCCATACTTGTACGCAGGCTTAAATCCGCCTTGGTATTGGTAGGCAAGCTTACATCCACATCGCCAGTAGAACTGTTGATAGAAATAGGTGAAGACTGGTTAACGGTGGCAAACACCACATTCACCTCTCCTGTACTAGAATTTACAGTAACCGGACCAGTAATGTTTTCTAAACGTATATCTCCGGTAGTGGTGCGCAATTCTAATTCGGACTTGAAGCCGCTTACTTTCAAATCTCCCAAACTACCGGTATTGATTTTTAAATCGATATTGGACGGAATAACAAAATGAAGATCATCTCTTTTAAAATGCGATTTTAAATCATGAATGACCAATACATCGCCTTCTTTTTTGATAGAAAAGCCCAAGCCGTTGGTGTTGTCTACCCCCTTGGCATATACTGCCTTTAATCCTTTTGCTTTTTGATCTATTTTTTTCTTGGCATTTCGGATAATTAATTTTCCAGAATTAGCCGCTTTCACCTCCACATCGGTATTGGTGATGATGCTTACTTTTTTAATTCCACTCAAATCATGGGTGTAATCTTGGGATTGTGCAGAAACATACTGGGCACTGATGACTGCTACAATAAAGTATATTAGTTTTTTCATGATTTTAATAATTTTACTGTTCGTTTTTTGCTTTTTCGTGTTTAAATCAATTTGGAAATACCCGCATTTGCCTCTTCTCGTATATAGTTTGGTGTTTCTGGAGCATCCAAGAGTTGCTTCATGGATTTTAGCGCGCGTTTCTCCTTCAAACTTGCCAATATATGTATGAGTTCTATTTGCAAACTCGGGTCTTTATCGTTAATCAAGGCGGTTACAAAGGCCTTGCGTACTTTTTCTTGGGCAGAAAACTTTAACAGTGCTTCCAAAGCTGCCAAACGCACATTGATTGCTATTGGCATCAAAATGCAAACGCTCTATCAGGGCATCTACGATTACCTGGTTGTTGTTTTCTTCCCAGTTTTCTGTATAGTTGACTGCTTGTATCCGCTTACTTGGACTTTGGTTATGTATCATGGCCAACATTTCTTTCTGTCGCAATTCCTCTACCTGATTTTCTAGTTTGGAATAGGCCAAAGCAGCTTTATGTTGTGCTTGCTGCGAGCCAAAATAATACCCACCGATAAGCAACAACAAACTAGCAGCTAGCTGAAAGGCTGTTTTGTACCAATTTTTATCTTCCTTGGGTGCCATACTAACCACCTTATTAGACTTCTTCATTTCTTTGTCCAACAACCCATAAAAACCAGACTTCACTTTTTCTGGGGTTTCTAGCTGTGGAAAGCCATCCAAAGCAGCTTCCATGGCTTGCGAAAGGGCGAAGCTTTTGCGACAACTTGCACAAGAATGGAGATGCGCTTCCATTTGGGCTTGCATCTCTGGCTCTGCCCTCTTCGCGAGATAATCGTCTAATTGTTACTCAAATTGGTTACAATCCATTTTTTACTCCTTTAAGGGTCTTATACCATCATGGTATCTCCCAATTCTGTTTTCATCTTTTTCAGTATGCGATGGGTTTTAACTTTTAAAGCACCTGCGGTACTACCCATTATTTCTGCCAAATCTTCATACTGTATACCTTGCAGTTTGTGCAAAACCAATAATTCCCTATCCGCTTCTGGCAATTTGTGCAGCAAAGCCATTACATAATCTTGTATTTCCTGCTTATTCGAACTTGTCTCTGCCAAGTGCAGATCCTCTACAGCATCAAATTGATATTGCTTCTTTTTCTCTTGCCAATAATCGGCAAGCAAATTTCTGGCAATTTTAAAAAGCCAAGAAACAAATTTCCCTCCTCTATAAGAATGCTTGTATCGCATTGCTTTGTAAAACACATTCTGTGTAAGATCGTCGCAAACCTCCGCGTCTCGAACCATTTGGAAAAAGAAATTATAGATAACGTGAGTTCGATATAACTTACGCACACAGTTTATTTTGATTTTCTTAGGCTAGGCGTGGCTTTGAAGGGCTATTTATAGCTCGAAAAGATCACAACGACGCATAAGGAAAGACAAAATAAATCTATAGAAAGCCTTA
>JAOXRU010000599.1 GCA_025800395.1 Flavobacteriaceae bacterium | reverse complement strand
CTTGCCAATTAAGGCTTCTACTTGTTTTTCTAATTCTGGTTTCATAATATAAAAAAATTAAAGGTAATTTTTTTGCCTATGAATTTCAAAATCAGTTTTCAACTAAATTTTAGCAAAAACACAAAATATTACACAGTCCCAAAATAACAGCTCTTTGGAGGCCTTAAATATTTTGGAAGTATCGTTTTTGTTATGAATTGCCTGGTTTTGTGTTTTAAACAGTCTATCTGTATCGCGCCATAGCTTGCGTCCATCTTTGATGCACTTCTTTCCATAACCGTATTTTTGTAAGTCGTAGATGACCTCACCTTTCAAACGTTTATCCATTATACATACTTCCCAAAAGTGCATATATTCCAATTTGGAATGTGGCTTCTTTAAATTGCCCATATATATTTTTATTAAGCGTTGAGAAAGTTAGAAAGTGGTTGTTTTGAAAGATTTGCTATCGACTTTTGCAGCCTACTGCATCCAAATTAATTCTTTTTAGAAGAAAAAAAAAGAGAATTAACACTTTAAATAGGGGATTTTTTTCATATTTTTTTTCTTTCGAGAGTTTAACAAAAAAATCTGTAAACTTGTATTTAATTGATATAAGAGGGTATAATTAGCAAAACTGATATTATAATAGCACTTTCTTTGCCTATGAAATTTTCCTTTTTGATTTTGTCGTTATTTTGTTTTACATCCTATTCTCAGACATAGACGAATAATTTGGGTGAAGCAAAACTGTTGTCACTAGAAAAAGACCAATTAGTCGTGATGGTATTTCTGGCATGGGATTGGTCTGCATCTTGTAAAAAATCGGATAAAGAGGTATGAGAAAAGACCAAATTTCGGGCTTTGGCAAAGGATCGCTTGATCATGGTTGGTATCGATTTTTCTCCCTAAAATACGAACCAACTACTTCAAGACCGGCAAGAATACAAGCAAACCTTGTTTATGAAATACAACAAAATAAGAGATTCCTTATTTGTGGTGGGCATGAATAATAAAAAATCTTGGATACGAACCGATATCAGCAGTTGCCTATTTTAAGCGAATCGTTGGAGAATGAAAATATTTCTTCTTTTATTATTAATAGGTTTGTAATGTTATATTTTGTCACAACAAAATTACCAGCACTAAGCAATGCTTGAGGATAGTATTTTTAAAATGACCCTGTTTACTATTTCCTAAAGGCAAGCCAAGTATTATTTTGATTTGACAATACAAGAAATCATTCGGATTGAAAAATTGGTATCTCCTTGGGATACAAATTCCCAAACTTCAGCTATAAATAGCGAGGTGGAAATCCAAGCAGTTAGAGTAAGCAAAAAACTTTTTGATCAATTGCTTTCGACCAATAAGTATTATACATCGGACTACGATTTTAGCCCATTTGACGCCAATTAATATGGTTTTGGTTTGCACTATAGATATTTTTACCGCTATGCGGATTTGGAGACTAGGTACCAAACTATCGATATACAATACCAAAATCACCAAAGATATACCAGATTAAACTCTTGGTATATTGGATTTGAAATTGCTTTTGAAATGCTGCCTAAATGCTAAGATTTGTCTGATCTACCTTCAAATAATTTGAGGGAAGATTCGATAGCATTATCAAAATCATTCCAAGTTTCTTCTTTACTAAGATCCGTGGTAATAAAAGTTTTGTTGAATTTGGATAAAAGGGTAAAGTATATATAACCTCCAATCATCAATTGAAATGCTGGCTGCAGTGCTTTGTTTTCATGTTCTACGGAAAACACTTTTCCAATTTTTGAATTGGTGTATTTAAACAAATCCTTAGTAAGGTCATTGTTTTCTATTAACTGCCATCTCAATATTTCTTGAGTAAGTTTATTGTTTCTTACTTCTTTGGTTCCTTCAAGAATAAAAGGTCTTAATTGGTCTATACTGATGTTTTCATTTCCTTCTAAATAGGCAATGGATTTAAAAAAATCTCCTTTTTCGGCATAGGTGTACAATAAGCCTTTCATGCCGCCAAAATACCTGTAAATAAGTTCTTTAGATACGCTAGCTTTTTTAGCAATGGCATTGATGCCTACACCTTGTGGCCCTTTTTCTTGTAATAAGCTAACAAAGGCCTTATAAATTTTTTCTTCAGTTACTACTCGATTTTTTTTCATGAAATAGAGATTTATTTCCTATGCCAATTTATCACCTTTATCTAAGGATAGAGGTCAAATTAATAATAAAACTAGGTATTAGAATTTAGAAAGATCTAATACTTGCCCGAGCTGAATATTGTGCTTTTGAAATGGGGGATAGGTCTCCCACATCAGTTTATGCATATACTCCAACGGAATGGATGCAAATGTACCATAATCTTCCAAATACTCCATAAATTCTTGCTTACCGCTATGATCGAATTCTTGAAATAGAGAATCTTCCTCTCCATTAAAATCTAAGGCATGTACATTTAATTTTTCGCAAAGGGTTTTGTTAAATGCAGGAGTAGCTTTTACCCATTTATCATTTAAAAACATTTCTACATAGCCATGTGGTACTAAAACATCGTTCCCCAATTTTTCAACAATATCATCTACAGCGATGTGGTTTTTCACTTTAGCCAATCCTAAACGCGAAGGAATACCGTGTTTTCTCAATAAACTAATGTAAATAATACCTTTATCCAAACAATGACCTGCTTTGTGCTGACAGATATTTGAAGCTTTCCAATCCTTCTCAATTAAGCTAAATCGATAAGGATAATACGGCCAATTATCTCTAACAAAATAGTAACTGGCAATGGCAAATTCTTTATTAGTCATCCCATTTTGGTAGAGCCCATTGTATATAGATTGTATAGTCGGGTCGTTGTAATCAAAATTCAAATTCGCTTCTAAATATTCCTGCATTATTATTTATGTTTCTATGTGGTCACTTGCAATGATACAATATATATTTATCTAAACAAAATTTATATACATTTTAAAATCAGGATTTTGTGATTCCATAAATTTATTTACTCGATGCCATACGGTCACTTGATGATGGTGTGAAATCCTTCAAACAAAATAGTATCTAATAGATTATATAGATGCTTAAACGATGAAGTATACCTGCGTAATGACAAAAATTGAATTCCTTTTGGAGCTTTGGAACTATAGTTTTGGAATGCATTTTGTCATTTGGTACATCGAAAATCATGGAAAGTACAATCATAAATGCAATTAGTTCTGGGTGTATTTGATAAAAATGTAATAAATTTCTTATTTTTAGGCAAAACAAGGGAGGAATGGATAGAATTGATCCAGAATGTGGATGTCTTTTTTCCTCCAATTCATAACCAAGAGAAGTTTTTGACGCAAAGACATGTGCTAGAACGCTAGGCAATTGTGCCATTTGAAGTGGAGGATAAAACCTTATGCCGATGGCATGCCATTTAAAACATTTGAATAACCACTTAATTAAGATTCGATGCGTAACACTGTTACTAGGCTTTTTGATTTGCCTTATTACCAACTGGAACATTTTCCGCAACAGCGTATGTTTAATACCAAAAAACAAGGAAAATGGGAATCGCTATCGACAGAAGAATTTTTGGAGCAGGTGCAAATAGCAGGTAATGCATTATTGCATTTGGGAGTCCAACCTGGAGATAAAATAGCCTTGGTCACCACAGCGAATAGGATAGAATGGCATATATTGGATATAGCTTTGTTGCAGATAGGTGCGATAAGTGTGCCACTGTATGCTACACTTTCGGAAAAAGATTATGAGTACATTCTCAATCATTCTGGAGCTAGTTATTGTTTTGTTAGTGATGAAGAATTGCATCAGAAGGTATCCCGTGTTCAATCGCGTACCGAAGTAAAAGTAATCTATGGTTTTGCATTGCATTTGGGTTCTAACGATTGGAAACGATTTATGGATATGGGGGCGTCCAGAAAGCAACAAGATTTAGTGGAAGAACACAAGGGACAGATCCAAGAGAATGATTTGGCTACGATTATTTATACTTCTGGAACGACGGGTATTCCAAAAGGAGTGATGATCAGCCATGAAAGTCTGGTGTTCACTACAATTTTGTGCAAAGATATTATCAATTTGCAAGGGGCAGGTAAAAAAGTAATGAGTTATTTGCCAGTAAGCCATATATTTGAGCGTCTTGTAGGGTATTATTATATGTATATGGGTTTTGAGATTTATTTTGCAGAATCTTTAGAGAAATTGATTGACAATTTGCAAGAAGTGCAACCAAATTTTATTCCAATTGTACCGCGTTTGTTGGAAAAAATATTCGATAAGATTATAGCTAGGGGACATGTGCTAAAAGGGTTGAAGAAAAGTTTGTTTTTCTGGGCAGTAAATTTGGCAGATAAATACGATATTAATGGCAAAAATAGTTGGATCTACCTCCAAAAATTGGCTATAGCTGATAAGCTTGTTTTTAGAAAATGGCGTCAGGTTTTTGGTGGTAAAATGGAACTTATGGTATCCGGATCCGCGCCATTGCAAGCAAGGCTAATACAAATTTTTGCCGCGGCAGGTCTACCGATTTGTGAGGGCTATGGAATGACAGAATCCTCAGGGGTCATTACTTTAAATGATTTCAGAAACAACCAAATACGCATCAATACTGTAGGTAAGGCAGTAAAAGGTTTGAAAGTGAAAATAGCCCAAGATGGAGAAATTCTGATCAAAGGTAAAAGTATATTGAGAGGCTATTACAAAGAACCTGAGGAGACAGCCCAAGCGATCCAAAATGGATATTTTCATACTGGGGATATAGGTGAAATTTGTGATGAAGGTTTTTTAAAAATTACCGATAGGAAAAAGGAAATATTTAAAACCTCTGGAGGAAAATATATAGCCCCTAGCCCGATTGAAAACCGATTTAAGCAATCGAGTTTTATCGAGCAAATCATCGTTATAGGGGAAGGTAGAAAGATGCCAGCTGCCCTAATACAAGTAAATCAGGAGTTTGTGAATGAGTGGGCGCGTTTGCACAATCACAAAATAGTGTATGCTTATAATGATGAAAAACTTATTGCAAGAATACAACAAGAGGTAGATAAGGTAAATGAGGATCTTGGAAATTGGGAGAAAATAAAACGCTTCGAAATCACCGAAGACGAATGGACCGTAGAGGCGGGACATTTGACGCCTAGCTTAAAACCACGTCGTAAAGCGATCAAAGAGAAATATGCGCATTTGTTTGATAAAATATACGGTGATCTGTAGTATAATATATACTATGAAGAAGAATCAGTAGTACCTAGGATGACTGCTTCGTCTTATAGTAACGACAATTTATCGTCGTACTTTATTTCTATAGCCAAACAAGAGGCATATATTCTAGCTTTTTGCTTCTGAAGCCCTAAGAAAGCTTCGTTTTTGTATTGTAACCCGAGATGGATGGGTAATAGTTGTACTTGTTTCATGATTAAAATTGTTTTGGGGAAAAACGCTGTGCGAACTAACGATATCGCCTTTTGTTATTCCATTGTTGTCCTAAACTGTTCTTTGGTTTGTTGCTGATTTGGTTGTTGTTTAAAGTTCTCATAATTATTGTATTTTAATTGGTTGATAAAAAAGTGTATTTTGAATCTAGCGAAACCTACGTTTGTTGTTCCACTGTTGTCCAATGCTTGCTTTTGGCTTGCTACTGATTTGGTTATTGTTTAAAGTTCTCATAATTATTGTTTTTTAATCGTTTGATAAAAAAGTGTATTTCGAATCTAGCGATACCTGCGTTTGTTGTTCCATTGTTGTCCAATACTTGCTTTTGGCTTGCTGCTCACTTGGTTGTTGTTTAAAGTTCTCATATTTTATTTTAATTAAATTGTTGTTTATTCTTTCGTAAATTGTTTACATCTATAAGACGAATAAAAAAGGAATTTGTTACACTGCTTGTTTTTTTGTAGTGCAAAATTAACTATTATTAACAATATACGAAGCTTAAAACGTATTGAAATTGATGATATTATAGCAATAAGGCTAATGTTTTGTTAATATCTCAATAATATTTGTTTTCGTTTAGTGGCAACTATATACTATGTGTGTCTTTTTTTTGAGATATTCACAAAAATGATTCAAGGCTACACTTTTCGACGAAATACCTTACAGAGTGTTTTTTTTGAGCAGCTAATTTTTTTTGAGAAATACTTATTTGAAGGCAAAAGGAATAATTCAGTAGCCTCTTCACTAAGTCTTGGTTATAGAAACATATGCTTTTAAAGTAGGATTGTTTATCCACTTTTTAAGATCAGATGGAAAATTTAAAGAAGAATTTGCAAGGTTTTGGCCATTTTGCATCGATACAAAAAGGGGGTAATATATGCGAATAATGGATCCAAAGTGTATCTTAACACCAATGCATACGGTTACCCTAAATTATCGTCTAAAAATTTTAAAAGCCAGCGAAGTAAAAACGATACACTGTAATATATCTTAGGCAACAGAGCAAGATAAAACTTGTTAAAAAGAAAGATTTTACTTATTTTAGTGAAAAAATTTTGATACAACCCAAAAAATACCACAGAGGACAGAAAACATTGCAGGTTTTGGCAAGGGAATTGGGGGTAAGCACCATGGATTTGATGTTTTATCACAATCGATATGCGCCTTCTTCTGATATCATTGGTGATTCGATACCAGAACATGTTGCGGTCATATTTGGCCCCCCAATTGGCTATGCACTCAAGGATGGTATGTTGTATCAGAATTCGTCTTTGAAAGAATCGATATGGATCAATAAGTATGAAGTGCTGCAAAATATTGGAAATACCACATTGGATTATGCTTTGGAATTGGAATTTGTAAGGCATAGTTACCAGCAATTAGCAGATTTGGAAGCTGCCCAAGAAGCGGCTATTGCCGCTCGCATTCCAGAAGCAGCTAGCCAGAATAACATACATCAAGTAGAAGAGATGGATCATGAGGCTTTGGATGCTGCAGTGGAAGCAGCTAAAAAAAACTGTCTAGGAAAACAAATGCTCCAGTTGCATTATCGATGGGAAGGGCAGGGGTTAAATGCACAAAATAACCCTACTGCTATATTGTATGCTGGACCTGTATATATAGCGAATATGCAACCTCAGGGGCCTATAGAAAAGTTGGCGGCGACCATCGGACAAGCGGTTTACCCTGCCAAATTGCGGTTTAGCTATGCAGAAATCTACGATTTGACCAATCATGGCGATTTGTTCTCCAAATGGCAACAAACCAAGGCCAAAATGCTTCAAGAATATACCGGAGATTATGCAGATGGTATCATTGCCAAAGCCGATAGCTATCTGCAAGACAAAGCCTTGCTGTTGGAACGTATTCAACATACTTGGTTTTGTTGTCTGTATCAATTGGTAGTTCGTATACAGTTTGCGGGTATGGAAGCGTACCATACCCAAATGGATTTTCCGATGGTAGTTGGTTGTAGTGTTATTCGCTATAAAATAGTAGCCGAAAAACACCCTTTTTGCAATGCAAAAGGAAAAGTAGTTGTATATTTGCAAGGAAGCGCTTGCGACGAGCGATCGCTAGAAGATATACAGCAAAAGAAAAAACATGCTTTTTCCTCCAATGGGAAACCAATAGAAGGGAGCCTGACAGCTACTGCTGTGTTTGACACCACCCACCAATATATCGACCAATTGTTTGGTCACATACGTATCCACCTCCGAGATTATTGTAAAACTGTAGGCTTTGGGCTCTACAAAAAACAAGGATTATGAGCGAGAAACATTTTGTATGTGTGGGCGCAATGTGTAGTTGCCAGTTTGGCAATGCACCAGACACATTGTTGTCGGAAACCCAAGACACCCATTTTATAAATGATGCCGATGGGAAGGAAAAGTATATCGTTACCCATAAAGAACTCCAACAACCGCTGCAGAATAAAACCTTTGGAACTTGTAATTTTTCCTATCCCAGCAAACCCTGCAAGCCACAAATACAGCAATGGCAAGATTATTACGACAACATGGAATACGCCTGCAATGGTGGTTCCCCTTTGTTGGAAACCAGCAAGGCAATATGTGCGATTGCTGGAAGTCCGTGTATACAGATCGATTATCACGGGCAGCAGGCCAATCCTACTGCTTCCCAAGCGGAAGAACAAGCTGGGGAAGTGCTAGAGACTTTGAATCCGGTTTGCCCAATGACGAGCAAACCCCAGATATATCCTACCCAACTGCGATTGTCTAAACATTTTTAATTGTAAAGTAGTATGTATATACAAACTAAAATAGACGGCACCATAAGCAATGAACAGGAATACGAGCTGAATGTCGACCGCAAGCGGGTGATACAGCTAGAGCTAGTAGATGAGAAAGGTCGTACCAGCAAAGAGCGATTGCTGCGCTGGCATATCTACCACAATGGGCTACAGGTGGATGAAATGGACTATACCGGAGGTCCCAAAGCAGAGTTGGAACTGCTGCCAGAGCATGGAGGGAGTGGCGATTTTCCAAGTGAGGTCATGGTGGAACTGCGCAACAAACACCGTAGTGTGCTCTCCACGGTATGTTTTCGCTTGTCTACCCAACCCTTTGTAGAAAAGGTGTATTGGTACAATAGCCGCATCGATGCCAGGGGAACAGAAAGCCTAGAGGAAAAGCATTTTGGCTATTTGGGCGATATGACCAAAATAGAGGTGTATGGCAAAGGCCTCTACGAGGTGCCTATGGTACTCAAAATATGGGATGCGAGCGATTGGGGTATGCCGAGGTTTAGCATCCAAGGCGAGTCAGCAGCTGGTTATAGCGTTTTTAATTGGCGGGTGCAAAATCCCGAAACCAAGGACAAAAACTACTATTTCAGTTTGCACCTAGGAGAAGAAGAAGTGTACAATGGTAAAGAACAAGGTCCGGAATTTACAGCCAAAAGCATTGTGAATCCCAATATAGAGATCTCCGCCCCGCAGATCTCAGTAAATCCAGCAGTATTGTATAAGGAAGAATACTTCACCCAACGCTACGAACCCTGTGGGTATAGTGGGATAGAATTGGAATCCAATTCCAATACTTGCATTAAGGTTTTCGAAGAAGATAAACCGCAGCCAAATAGAAGTTCAGAACATCATGTGTCGTTGCTGTTTGGAAATTCGAAAAACGAAAGCATTACCATAAATTTGCTAAATCTGGATACAGATGAGTGCTTTTTGGAAACTCATCAAACAGCAGATACTATTTGGGATACGGAGGAATTAGATGCCGAGTCATTTGAATACGAAGCAGAAAAATCTCAGATAAAAATATATGCTACTTGGAACTATCCTTATTTGGAAACTGGTTCTAATAAGCCTAGCAATTATTTATTATTCTTTTTATATAATAATCCTTATGCCCTTTTTAATGCAGTAGATAATTTTATGGTACATGCCCAAAGTTGTAGGTATACCAAAGAAATTAGAATACAACAATTGCCTGACCTCAATTGGTCGATTCACGGTTTTTGGGGACAACCAACCGATAGGGGGTATGTGTATTACAGAGATTTTAAGGGATTAGATATGCAGTCTGGCACACCAAACCTTGAAAAATTTGTTGACTTTCTGCTGAAGATGACACCATTTGTTGGTATGTTGAGCTTGCGTCATTTTGTGAAATTGTATATCAAATCTATGTCGGCAGATTTCGCTTTGGGACTACATGCAGTTGGTGACTACAAAAATGATATGCCTAGTACGGTAATAGACTATACCAAGCAGTACCCTAAGCTAACGGAAATGATTTTGGCATCATATGTAATATTGGCTATAACCATAGATGTATTGATGCTGATACTCACTAGAGGAAAAAACCTACCCGTAATCTTGCAAAAGATCCAAAAAGTAATGAAATATGGACGTACCGTATTGAAGTTTACAGGATTTAGTGAACACAGTTTGAAGGATAAGGGTATCTATGTACACTATCCACAGTTTACAAAATATACTGGTGCAGGCTATAGAGAGTTAGAAGAGAATCGATATGCATTTGTTTTGGAACATAGTGTTTCTGCTTCTCCCTTGTTTTCGGTAGGATACAAAGAGGATTATACCTTTGGTGAATTTATCACCAACCAAGTAGGTATTTCTACATTTTTTAAGAAAGCAAGAAAAAATGTCAGTTTAGTAGGAAAACTCAAGAGTCTAACAGGTTATGTCAAAAAGCGACTAAAGAAAAAACTAGGGATACCTGAATCTAATAAACCAGACAAATTCACCGATTATATCAGATCTGGAGATATTAATGAGGGCTTGTATTATGTAGAAGATCGGATCGTAAAATATTTTGATAAGCTAGGCAAAGAGTATTTGGGATTGGAGTCTTGCAAATTTGAAGTAAGTATCGTAGGCTTTTATGAAGCCAATTATAAATTGCGTTTCAATTTGGATGATAAAAGCATAGAAGCAGAAGGTGCCGATCTGAGCCCAGTAGAAAACGGCTCGGTGACTTATGGTAATAAGCAGGGGATAGATTTTTATGCCAATATCGATTTTGCGTATAAAGACCGGTTTGAGTTTAGCAAGATTAATGAATATGTACCAGATTTTTTACCCGGTATACAGCAAGCCACCAAATCCGACTATGAAGTAGCCTCCGACACCTGTGGCGATCTGATAGGCACCTATTTTTTTGAACGGACCTATAATTATGGTTTGGTAGAAGCCATGGATGCCATACCTAAAAAAATGCGTGCTGCGCTACACCCCAGTAAAATCCCATTAGGAAGCCCTATGGAAACCATAGGCGTACCTGAACCGGTATATACCGATAGACATGTGTTTACTGGTCTGGTGGCAACGATTTCGTTTGCTGTTAAAGTTGATAGAAAAAGTGATGAAGATTGGGGTAATATGAACTCAGATACTATAATCAATGAAGTTTACTATAAAACCTTTGTGCTTATCGAACCTTTTGAATACGAGTCTCCAAAGCAGGCTGTGTTTCCAAATCCTAAAACCGAATAGAATGCATAAACTAGTATTTCTTGCCCTTCTCTCTATACATTGGGGATGTGCACAAAATGTTAAAACAAAAAACAGTATGGAAATTACAAAAGATAATTATGTAGAGGAAATGATGAATCGGATTCCAAAAATGGATAAGCATACGGCATACTATTTACGCTTACGCCAACACAATTGTATCTATGAGATTTTGGTGAATGATTATTTAGTAGAGAAAAACTACGGCATGGGAAAACTGGCATCTGGAATTATGATCAACAAAGCCATTTTAAAAAGTGGTACCCAAACCCTTACGTATAGGATGTATCCTTTGGGGGATTTACTAGGAGGGGAAAAACCTATAGATATGTTATTGGACAATAGTAGTATGTCTATCAAGCTCATTCGGGTGGAGGATATGAAAACCTACGATATGTCGAAAGAGGAGGTCTTGCTAGAGCATCGATCCGCCACCAAAGACGGTAAGTTTGTAGGGGCAGGATTGCCCTATTATGAGTTTACCTATGAATTTGAAGCCAAAGTTCCTTACGAAAACGAAGGCTGGAGCCAAGGCATCCGTCTAGACACCTTGGGAGATGACTTAATGGAACGCTATGTGAAAAAATGGTATGAGGATTATAAGGATGTCCTAAAAAAACAAAATCTAAATAAACAATTAAATTATTCTTTTGAGGAAGAATTAAGAAATGCAATAACTGAATACAAAACTAAACAAGATTTAGTTGATTTATTAGATGAATATATCCGAGACAATAATCTTAGAGATAAGAATTTTGAGCCCACTCCAAAAAGTCATCAAATGATATTATCTTTATATCATGTACAGACCTAGCAAAGAAAAGCAGATAGATATGTTTGAGGGATTGGAGAA
>JAOXRU010000596.1 GCA_025800395.1 Flavobacteriaceae bacterium | reverse complement strand
CTTGCCAATTAAGGCTTCTACTTGTTTTTCTAATTCTGGTTTCATAATATAAAAAAATTAAAGGTAATTTTTTTGCCTATGAATTTCAAAATCAGTTTTCAACTAAATTTTAGCAAAAACACAAAATATTACACAGTCCCTCAAAATTACCCCAAGAAATAGCCCTTTGTCTTTTTACTTTTAAAATCTACTATGGTTCCCGCACGAATCCTTTCGTGTGGTAGCATTTTATATTCATTTAGCTATAAAGAAAAAATCTTCTGTTTCTTTTAAGGACATTACCAACTAGATATGGTATAATTCAAGGCTTTCTATAGATTTATTTTGTCTTTCCTTATGCGTTGTTATGATCTTTTCGAGTTATAAATAGCCCTTCAAAGCCACGCCTAGCCTAAGAAAATTAAAATAAACTGTGTGCGTAAGTTATATCGAACTCACGTTAATAACTAATTCCTTTCAAAAAGAAACCCTATATTTAAACTTCTAAACTAATGCCGCTTGTAGATGAATTCGAATAAAACACCCTGGTTTCAGAAAATACCCCATGCCGTTACCCTCTTATTTTTTATTATTATCCTTACCACAACTCTTACCTATATCCTACCCGCAGGTACTTACGAGCGAGAAGTAATAGATGGTCGTGCTCGGGTAGTACCCAATTCTTACCATACCATAGAAAACGCACCTCTAGGCCTGTTAGATATGTTTCGATCTATTCCTTTAGGGTTTAAAGGTGCCGTGGAAGTCATTTTTATTGTACTCGCAGGTGGCATAATGTTTGGCATCATGGAAAAATCTAAAGCCATAGAAAACACCGTGGGTACTTTGGTAAAAACCTTGGGGTTGCGCAACAAAAACCTCATTATTGTGTTAATGACCTTTGTGTATGGCCTATTAGGTATAGCTGTTGGTTACGAAAACAATATTGCAATGGTTCCCATAGCAGCCGTGTTGAGTTTGGCATTAGGTGGGGACTTGGTACTGGCAGCTGGAATCTCCGTAGGGGCCATGACCATTGGTTTTGGACTCTCACCCATCAATGCCTATACCGTAGGTACTGGGCACAAAATAGCTCAACTTCCTATGTTCTCTGGAGCTGGACTGAGAAGTGTACTTTGTTTTATGGCATTAAGCGCCATGGCTTACTACAATGTATGGTATTTTAAACGAATCCTCAAACGACCAGAAAAAAGCTTAGGAATGGGACTCAATACAGAAAACCTCAGCTTATCCAAATCCCTAGAAGATTATAAAATCACGTGGAACAACTGGCTGGTACTAGGCACTTTTCTCATTGGAATTGGAGTCATACTAGTTGGGGTATTTCAATGGCATTGGTACCTCAACGAACTATCGGCTGTGTTTCTAATGATAGCCGTTGCCACTGGCATACTCTCTAAAATGAATGCTTCGGAAATTAGCGAAAACGTATTAAAATCGGTAGCACTAGCGGCTCCAGGTGCCTTTATGGTAGGCTTTGCCGGAACCATTAAAGCCATAATGGAACAGGGGCAAATTAGCGATACTATTTCGCACAATCTTGCTCTTTTGCTAGAAGGGCTTCCTACTCATATTTCTGCCGTAGGCATGATGTTTTCTCAAACAGTAATCAACTTTTTTATTCCATCGGGCAGCGGGCAGGCTCTTGCTACGCTTCCAGTAATGATTCCTCTAGGAGAAGCGCTCGAACTCAGCCGCCAAACTACCATTCTGGCTTTTCAGCTGGGAGATGGCTTGTCTAACCTTCTCAATCCCACCCTTGGTGGCCTGATTGCCATGCTTAGCCTCTGCAGGGTTCCTCTCGACAGATGGTTTAAATTTATTATACCAATTACACTAACTTTATACGCTATAGGCGCTATCTTTTTACTGATCGCCGTAACGATTAATTATGCTTAACATGACTGTAACGGAAATTTTAGAAAAACTCGTCTCTTTTGACGTCTTAGGAGGAGAAAGCAACACCAGTATTATTACTTGGATAAAGAAATTTATAGAAGCCCATGGAGTGCAAACCACCCTAGTACCCAATACAGATGGCACCAAAGCCAATTTGCATTGCCGTATTGGTCCGGCTGTAGATGGCGGGGTCATTCTCTCTGGCCATACAGATGTGGTACCCGTAAAAGGCCAAAGCTGGACCACCGATCCCTTTACCCTTACCCAAAAAGAAGACAAATTATACGGACGTGGTAGTTGCGACATGAAAGGTTTTGTAGCCTGCTGTTTGGCTGCCCTGCCAGATATGATACAAGCCAATTTGCAAAAACCCATCTATTTTGCCTTCTCCTACGACGAAGAAGTCGGCTGTATAGGCGCACCATCACTCATAAAAAGCATCCAAGCCACCTATACCGAAAAACCTACCTATGTAATCGTAGGAGAACCAACCATGATGCAACCTATTGTTGGCCAAAAAGGGATTCATATTGTAGATATTACAGTACATGGTTCCGAAGGACATAGTAGTCGTATCATGCAGGAGGTGAGTGCGGTGCACGAAGCGGCCAAACTAGTGGTTTGGCTAGAACAAAAAATGCACCACCTCATAGACAACGGTATGCAAGATACTCGTTTTAATCCACCGCATTCTTCCATGCATATCGGGCAAATACATGGTGGTATCGCAGCCAATGTTATTGCACATCATTGTAAGTTTAGCTTAGACATTAGAACCATCCCCTCAGATGATTTGGATAACATCATAGCGGAAATAGAAGCACATTGCAAGGCGCAAGAAATAGAAGGCCAAAAGAAAAACCCCAACTTTAAAATAGAAATCGTAGATTTTCACCCGCCAGTTCCTGCTTTAGACACCAAAGACGATAGCCCAGTTATTCCCCTCATAGCAGAAATTACAGGAAACAACAACACCTCTGGCGTCTCTTACGGTGCCGAAGCTGGGCATTTTCACCTGGCTGGCTACCAGACCATCATCTGCGGCCCCGGAAACATTGCCCAAGCGCATCGTGCCAATGAGTTTATTGCCGTAGATCAACTGGAGTTGGGTATGGAGATGCTGGGGAATTTGATGAAAAAATGTACTGAGTAGGAACAAACCCTAATTCAATATCGTACCCAAATAGCGCTTATATCATATCCTGTAAGCAATTGTACCAATGCAGGAAACTGGTCATTACCAAATCCGTTTGGGTGGGTTTTTGTCCATTCCATCATCTGCAAAATAAGGGTTTGCAAATTTTGCTTCCCATCCGACTGTGCTTGTAGATAAGCATCTAGTTCGGCGGCGAATAAAGCTCCCTTTGCAAATAGATTTCTCCCAATACGAAAATCATTAGAATATTGGGTAGACCCCAAAAGCGACAGCTCTTTCAAGGATAATTCCCGAATAAAAGGTGGTGCATTTGCCACGATCTTCTCGAAAAATGCCATGCGTTTTTGCTGCTGCAATATTTTAATGTACGTGATATACGTATCCATCCGACTAACTACATCTTAGTTTTTTCTGGGATATATCCAGGTAGGAGTTCTTCTAGGCGGTTAGCTTTATGTTCGGGGATTTGTTCTAAGGTTTGAGATAGCCACTTTAGGGGATCGATCCCTTGGGTTTTGC
>JAOXRU010000581.1 GCA_025800395.1 Flavobacteriaceae bacterium | reverse complement strand
AAAGTATACGCAAGAGTTCGGATTTGATAGAGGTGCTAAAAACTAGCTTGAAGGAGGATACTAACCAGTTGAAATCTCTAGTTGCTACAGCCGACGGTTTGCAATGCACGGGCGATATGGATGCCGATGTTAGACATTTTTCTAACACCATGTTTAATATGATGAGGGGAGGGGTTTTTGATGATAATTATCGTATAGAGAAAACCGACTTCGTACAATATTTGGGTCGGGCTAACAAAAAATTGGTACATGCAGTTAAAAAAGATTTAGAACGGCTACCAGAGACATTTGATTTGCCCTATTTACAACAAATGTTGATGCAAAGGCCAGATAAAGATTTGGTAAGATTGTCTATGGAGTATTTACCATTAAAATTTAGCCGTAGACATGGAGACCCAAGTAGGCCTTGGAACAAATTCTCTATTCGAACAAAGGACGAAATAGATGGTTCTAAGATATTGTATTACGAAGGAAATTGGCGAGACATCTTCCAAAATTGGGAAGCTTTGGCATTTAGTTACCCAGAGTTTACAGAAGGAATGGTGTTTAAATTTTTAAATGCATCTACCTTCGATGGGTATAACCCCTATAGAGTAACTAAAGACGGATTTGATTGGGAAACTATAGAACACGACGATCCTTGGTCCTACATTGGTTATTGGGGAGACCACCAAATTATATATTTGTTAAAATTGTTGGAATTT
>JAOXRU010000492.1 GCA_025800395.1 Flavobacteriaceae bacterium | reverse complement strand
AAGGGTCGGCGCTGTTTCTGCGTATACTGATCTGTATACTATCGTGTTTGGTTAATTTCTCCAAAAACCCAGGGTGTTTCTTTTTGAATTCTTCAATTGTACCTATGTGGAGGGTATCTTGGTTTTTGGATTGCATTTCTTCAGTATACGAATCTAACTGATCCTGAGGAAGCCTAAAAATCGCATGTCTGGTGTAATAATTAAAAAATATATTTCTTTTTTTATCTATGTCCATGTAATTGGATAGAATTATTCTTTTACCGTCTTTGAATACCTTAAAATTTTTGCTTGGCATATCAATAATCGAATCATATATATAATGTAATCTTCTACAAACAATGGTATTATATGTGTTATTGCTAATAGTCAACTTTCCTGGAATACTCATTATTGCAATTAGCTTTTTGTCTTGTACTTTTGTAAGAATAATTGGTTTTTCGTTTGAATTGTTACTCTGACTTAACGTAATTATTTTCGAATTTGCACAACCATTTATAAAGCATAATATTATAAAAACGGCAAAAAATTTAGATAAAGATCGCTTCAATATAGTATTCATCTCTTTTTTTAGTTTTGTTTTCTAAGGTTTTAATTAATACTAATACCTTGTTATCTGTAAAATTATCACTTTCAAAATCATCCATTTCCTGCATAGTTTTAAACCCCCCTCTAAACATTTCGTTAATGGTATTCATAGAAAATGGTTCTAAAGTATACCCATAACTCTCCTTGTCTTTGTGCTGCTGTAGTAGCATGCGCACGACTTTTACGCCATGGCATTTGGCGCGTTCTAGTGCTGCGATGAAGTGCTGGAAATCCTCCTTATCCATAACTTTCTTCATATTACCAACTACAATTTCCGCTGCAGCAAAGGCGGCTACCAAACCATCTATTCTACGCATATTTTTTATATGTGCTTTCTTTAGATCCTCCCCAGGCAATGCTTTTAAACGGGGCTTTCCCAAACTATGCAAACCACTTACCGTAGCTGGTGACATATAGCTGGCATCTTTTCCTTCT
>JAOXRU010000486.1 GCA_025800395.1 Flavobacteriaceae bacterium | reverse complement strand
TTATAATTTTAGCCATAGGTTTGCGCCTTCGAATAGAGTCGATAATACGCATATTTAGCAGAGCTGCTTTTTTTCGGTGTTCTTGGGTTAGACTTATGCCGCCACGTCTAGATGGCCAATGGTTTACAATAAAGTGCAAAGCATCACCATCCATATAGCCACTTACTACCATCTGAAAACGGGTGTGTTGAACATGTCCTTCTTCGTTGTGCAAAAACAAGCGGTAGTAGTTTACGGTTCCTGGAATAAAAACTCCTTCTTTGTACAGAAAAGCAACATCTATACCGCGTACATCCGGAGAATCTTTATGAATAAACTTATAATACTGTCCGCGAAGAAGTTTTTGTTCGCTCAAATCTTTTAAAACCGATTTGTTTTCTATTTCTGCTACTCCCAAAATGTCTGGGCCCGAAAAATCTTGTTTTGGATTGAGGTTTGCAATAACTCTAGCCAGTTGGTGTAATTTATGGTAATACCTGCCTTGGTGCCAAGCATATCTTCCTTTTGGGGTTCTGGCATCATCTGCAACATTTGCTTGGTCTATGGTGTCGAATAAATTTTCTACATTATAAAAAGCTACAGTACGTAGGCGTGCTTTTTTCTGATCTTGGGCATTTAAGTGGGCGCAAAACAAGATTCCTCCACAAAAAATTGTAAAAAATAAACCGTTCTTAATCAGAAATTGAAATATATGCTGCATAGATTTCAAA
>JAOXRU010000473.1 GCA_025800395.1 Flavobacteriaceae bacterium | reverse complement strand
TGGATCTAATCCGTAGGCTTCTTGTGCTTCATCTATAAATTTTACGATGGCATCTCTAGAAACAATGGCTTGTTCGTCGTCGCTCCACTTTCCGTCTTCTGCATCGAAATGGATGGCATACCATGCATACCCAAAAGGTTGTAAAGTATATGGTGCACGCACAGAAATTACAAACAATTCTTTTGGTAATTCGGAAGCAAATGAAAACAAGTCTTCTTCGTTGCTTCCATACCCGTGTAATAGAATTAATGTTGGTGGGTTTTCTTCTATAATAGAAGGACGTATTAAATGAAATAGAGATAAGTCTTTACTTTGCATAGTTTACGATATAAAATTGAGCCATTTTTGGAATAGATCGCCGAGTAATGGTACTTTTTTATAAGTGCCAGATATAGCTCCCGAAAATCCGAATCCCCATAAGACAATAAAGAAAAGGTAAAATCCAAATACAGCGTAAACATTAGGGATAATGCCTACTAAGAAACCTAATAAAACCATACAAAGATGAAGGCCTACTGCTTGCCG
>JAOXRU010000469.1 GCA_025800395.1 Flavobacteriaceae bacterium | reverse complement strand
GGATCTTTATCGATCCAAGGGGACCAACTGGGACTTAGTTCTACTTTTACGCTATTTACATAGGTGGTATATCCTTTGGGTAATCTAGAAAGAAGCACGTTTTTCTTTAGCGTACGTTTGCCCGATTTTATAGGTTGGTCTTTCCCGAAATTGTCGTGCTCATGCAAATACAAAATGGCATTAATTCCTAGTGCGTAAATTGTGGATTTGATATTAAAATAAACGGTATCTCCTAAGTTTGCCCTTGTTATTTTTTTGTTTCCTTCCGAATCGGAAGACCAATAACCATCTACAATTTTTACCGTATTGGCGCCTTCTGGCTGCTCGGCAAACTCTCCAAATATAATCTTATCCTTGCTGCTAAGAATTACGTTTTTGGCTGCATTAAACTCTATATTCCCATTGGTAGCTGTGATGGTAATTCTTTCTGCGGTAGTTACCATGGTCTTTGCTATTTTTATAATGGTTCCCATAGTCTAAAACAAATTACTAGAATTACTATTAATTGTACTGGAACAGTGTAGCACACTATACAGTGTAGCACCCTGGTGGTCGCACCTATTTTGCTCTGAATGTATATCGTGAAAGCCTTTTACAAAGGAGTTGTTAATTGCAATTCCGGTCTTGTTCTCTAAAGGATTTTCTTTCTCTGCCATAATCTAGAGCCTGTTTAAGTTTTATCCTTCTGTTTTGTTATGGCTCTTTTTTCGCCACTTTTTGTTACAAAAATGCTCATTTGGCGCTGCCAAACTCCGCTTTTGAAGCCTCAATTAGCAAAAAAATGGCCTATAACAAATTCTAAAAACAAAATTTAAACTGGCTCCTATTATTTTATACTAAAAGCACCTTGCTTCTTCTTTGAGGTTATGCGCTTGAGGTTATGCGCTTGAGGTTATGCGCTTGAGGTTATGTAATTATGGTTTAGAAACGACAATATACGAAAATTCTTTCAACAAAGGTAATTTTTTATTTGTTTTTTATAAGCAGGAGGAAGATGCTTGTGCTAGGGTTTTGGAGCTATCTCCCTAATACCCCCAATAAAGCCACGCCTTCCCGAAAGCTTTC
>JAOXRU010000449.1 GCA_025800395.1 Flavobacteriaceae bacterium | reverse complement strand
TAATCTCGCCCAAATGCAATTGTATGGTATTCCAATGCTTTTTGTTCATATGATAACCAGGTTCCACACTGTCGAACTCCCCTCGTAATTCTATAGCCAATTCTGGGTCGCACTTCAGGTTAATACTCCCTAGCCCTTCCTCCCATTGGTTTAAGCTTGTAACTGCAAACATTTTGCCCATTACCTTAAACACCAATGCTTGGTCGTCGAAAGGGAACCCTTCGGTAACGGCAGATTTAGCCATACAATAATTACGAATCCAATTGATATGCATCTCCTCTAGATTTTATTTGTCGAACATCCTTCTCTATCTCCAATGCGGTATAGTCTAATCGCCAACCAATAGCCTCTACGATTTTCTCTATTATTAATACGGCTTCTATGGCTTCTTTTCGAGCGGTATCCATTAAACCGCTTTCGGGTATTTTGTCTTCTATATGTTTCTTAGCGTCTTTATTTAACTGACTCAAATCGGAAGAATCGAACTTATTAAACAAGCTGTTTTGTATGTCGTAATACTGTAATTCTGGTTCTATAGAAAGCACTTGTGGCTGCGGAAATTGAGAAAGCACTATGGTTTTTTGTTTGGTATTTGCCTGTAAACGAACTTTTTTTAGATCGTATCCTATATGCACCTTGGCATGTATAAGAACTAAAGCTTTCTTTTTAGAACTAATTAGGTTTAAAAAGTGCTCCTTCTTATTCTCGTAGTGATATATTTCAGAAAAATCGCCTTCTACAGCAATTAAGCGGCAAACACTTTTTATTTTCTCCAACAAAACAACCGATTGTTTTTCGGTGGTTTGTTTTTGCCTTTTTTGTCTCCAAAGAAAAGCAATTG
>JAOXRU010000423.1 GCA_025800395.1 Flavobacteriaceae bacterium | reverse complement strand
TCGGTGAAATCAATAGAAATGTTATCTATTTTGGTTGTTCTTTTAGGCGGTACTTGATTTATGGTGATGGAATATTTTCGTCTGCTTCCATTTTCTGCGGTTACCGTTACCTCTTTTGGTTGGGCAAATACAAAGTTGGTGATAGCCGTTCCTGAAGTAATAGATGCCATGGCTCTGTCAGAGACACTGAAAGTAGGCATAACGCTAGAGATGTTTGTCCCAAAAGGTACGGTGAACTCTATGTTTTCTGAGATAGGATTAGCCACGTAGTCTTGTCCTGCGATGTTCAGTTCAAATTCTGTAAACTTGTTTTCAGGACTTTGTCTTCTCTTAAACACGATAAAGTAATCTTTGGTGGTTACCCCATCTTCGGCAGTTACTTTCACGAAGGTAGGCATAGCATAAGAGATGGTTATTTTTTCGGCTTTGCTAGATGTTCCTCCATCTTTTATATTTAGGGTATAAGGAACGTCTATATTTTCGATAGCATCGTCGGTGGTATACGGAAAAGTATATAAGATGTAACCAGAGGAGTGGTTCATGGTAGGGAATACATTGTTTAACTCGCCTTGGCTACCTCCCAATAGAGATTGGCTTTGGGTAAAGTCAATGGAAATTCCAGAAATCTTAGCGACTTTTCGAGGTGGTACTTGCGATATGGTAACAAAGTATCTTTGTACGCCACTATTCTCTGCGGTTACCTTTATTTCTTTTGGTTGGTCTAGTACAAAATCGTTGATTGCTACTCCCGAAGTGATGTTAGCCGTAGCTCTATTCGAGATAGATAAAGTAGGCATAACGTTAGAAATATCTGTTCCATATGGTACGGTGAACTTTATATTTTCCGAAATAGGGTTAGCCACGTAATCTTTTCCTGCGATGTCTAACTTTAAATAAAGGAGACTGTTTTCAGGACTTTTTGTTCTTTGGAAAGAGATACTGTAGTCTTTGGTTGTTGTTCCATCTTCTGCAGTTACCTTTACGATGGTAGGTTGAGTATAAGATATTTTTATTTTTT
>JAOXRU010000408.1 GCA_025800395.1 Flavobacteriaceae bacterium | reverse complement strand
AGGCACCAATTGCTGCTTTTGCAATCTTTTTGCCAAATATTCCTGCTCAAATTGCCCTGGAGTTGGAATAAAAAACGCCTGTTTCTCCAATTTTGCCAAGTCTAAAACCGTTGTATAACCCGATCGAGATATTACTACTTTGCTCCTATTAAATGCTTGCTCTAATTGCTTGGAGTTCATAAAGTTATAAATAGTAATGTTTCCCTGTCTCGTTTTTTGCTGCTTCAATTCTACATTGCCTTTAACAAACATTGTTTTCCCATGGTAGTCTTGCAATTGCTCTAACAATTTCTCCTCTAACATGCTGCGCTGCGGCTCGGGTCCAGAGAGAATAACCATAAGATCGTACTTCACTTCCAACATTCTCTTTTCCAAACGACTAATTGGCCCTAAATACTGTATAGGAAACTTATGTCGTTTTAAATGGCCAAGTTTTCCAGACAAATTTGGCTTTCCTGCCACATCGGGCACCCATATCGCATCGAACTTTTTTGCAATCTGTTGGTGAATTTTCGAGCTCATCCAAGTAGTGTTTCCTGTTAGTACATTTAACTGATGGGTAATAAAAACCGAAGGTACCTTTTTAGACCGAACCCCTAATCGATTATCGGAAATTATTCCCGCTAGATTATATTCTTTTTCTAACTTTTTTACTGCTTTCCTCTCCAACCTAATAGCCTCTAAAATCTTAGGAGAATCCCACAGTAATTTTAGCTTAAAATACTTCCCCTTCTTGGCATAGGTAATATCGTAAGAGGGCAAAGATCTATGTGTTAAATGCGGGAACTCTTTTTCTAACAAAGCCAAAGCAACGCCATCTGAAGCAATAATAGGATTAAATCCACTGGATTCCAAAGCTCTAATTATGGGAATACATCTCGAAGCATGTCCCAATCCCCAATTTAAAGGAGCAACTAATATATTCTTTTGCATAATTGCAAA
>JAOXRU010000402.1 GCA_025800395.1 Flavobacteriaceae bacterium | reverse complement strand
GTTCTAACGGACGCCCGTTTTTAAGCTGGTTGCGAATAAGATCGCCGTCGGAAATCAATATCATTTGGTTATCCTTTCCGTTTTCTAAGGCGTTTTGGTACGCAAAAGGTTTTACCCGAAACTGGTACATGCTTTTAAAATTGCCTTCTACCAACACCGCCAATGGCATATTACCTTGGTTATAGGTTTCTCGCTTTGGTGCTTGTTGAATGCTGGCTAAATGTATTTCAGACGGAATTCCAACAGGCTTACTAAGGGCCGAGCTTTGCAAAAGTACCGTCTGTTTGTTCTGGGTTTTAAGCAGTTCTATAGGACTGGTAAACTGGTATCGGATAGCTTCGAGATTGGAGCTAATAGGGTGACTATTAGTGCTAAATACCATTGGTGCATAGAGCCAGGGTAGGGGTTGGTATTGCGAATTGTTGTTGTCTCCACTTGCCAATACTATTTGGGTGTGGTACAAATCTTTTATTAGTTTTGGTTGGATGCGTAGTCCGTAGGAAAAGAAAAAGTCGTTTAGATTTAGATCGTATGGTAGTGCGAGTCCACTTCCTTTTTTGTTCATTAGGCTGTCTAAATCCATAGCCACGGCATCTACTAGCCAAATGCTTTTGCCGCCACCAAGAATATACTGGTCCATTACGTACTTTTCTTGGTCCGAAAAGCGTTGGGTGGGTTTGGCTACTATGGCCATATCGAATTCTTTTAGATCTTTTAAGAGTTTTTGCGGATTCGTAGCGGCTGAGTCTAAAGTAACTGCTCCTATGTTGTAATAGGCTTTTAGGTCGCTTAAATAATCGGCTATATGTATATCGTCTAATTCGCCATTACCTTTTATAATGGCTATTTTTTTCTTTTGAGTAATTGCAACGGTTTTTAATGCATTTACAAAAGCATATTCCATCTGCTGAATCGAATTGTTGATGCGATCTTCTACACTAGCTCCTAATTTGTTTTTTAACAAGGCTACCCGAACCGATTTCTTTTTGTAGTTTACAATGGCCCAGGGAAAAACAACTTCCTGCGAAATACTGCTGCCACTTTTGGTTTGCACACTAGTAGGGGTTAGTCCTATTTGT
>JAOXRU010000363.1 GCA_025800395.1 Flavobacteriaceae bacterium | reverse complement strand
TGGCAGAAATCCCGATCTAATTGGAGCCAAATCTACAATCAATTGTATATTTGTTTTCCAGACAGATTATAACAACCAAAAATTATAACCTGTGAATTTTGAAATTAGTTTTCTAAAAACACAAAATTCTGGATAGACTCTACCACCTACAATTTGGCGCGTATGAATATGTTTTTGCACAATGTAAACTACGATAAATTCAATATTAAACTAGGCAATACCCTAATCAACCCCGAGTTGGGAGACGATAAACCCTTTGATGCCATTGTATCTAACCCGCCATATTCGGTAAAATGGGTAGGTAGCGACGACCCTACACTCATCAACGACGACCGCTTTGCTCCAGCTGGTGTGTTGGCTCCAAAATCTAAGGCCGACTTTGCTTTTGTGCTGCATGCCCTAAGTTATTTGTCTAGTAAGGGAAGGGCCGCTTTGGTCTGTTTCCCAGGTATTTTTTACCGTGGCGGTGCCGAGCAAAAGATTAGAAAGTATCTGATAGACAACAACTTTGTGGAAACGATTATTTCCTTAGCGCCCAACTTGTTTTATGGTACCTCTAT
The DNA here is from genome assembly GCA_025800395.1 of Flavobacteriaceae bacterium. GTDB lineage: Bacteria > Bacteroidota > Bacteroidia > Flavobacteriales > Flavobacteriaceae > JAOXRU01. The sequence continues at coordinate 10,210 of JAOXRU010000363.1, read as the reverse complement.
AGCCGTAAATATTTTGGTACTGGCAAAAAACAAAACCGAAAACAAAATACAATTTATAGATGCCAGGGGCGAAGATTTCTTTAAAAAAGAAACCAATAATAATGTAATGACCGATGCGCATATAGAAGAAGTCATTACCCTATTTGCCAACAAAGAAGACAGCCAACATATTGCCATAAGCGTAGACAATAGCAAAGTTGCCGAAAACGACTATAACCTATCGGTAAGTAGTTATGTAGAACCCAAAGACACCCGCGAAGAAGTAGATATAGAGGTGCTCAATAAAGAAATAGCCACAACGGTTGAAAAGATTGATAAGTTACGTACTGCTATTGATGCTATTGTTAAAGAAATTGAAGCATGATCGAAGAACAAAAAGGAAATATAATTATATACCAATCTGGTGATGGAATTAGTAAAATAGACGTTTTGCTTGAAGATGAAAACGTATGGCTTTCGCAACAACAAATGGCAGAACTTTACCAATCGTCTAGAACCAATGTAGTAGAGCATATAAAAAATATTTACCAAGAGGGAGAATTGGATAAAAACGCAACCTGTCGGAAATTCCGACAGCTTCGCTTAGAGGGTAATAGAAAGGTACAACGAGAAATACCTTTTTACAACCTAGATATGATTATATCTTTAGGCTATAGAATAAAATCCAACATTGCCACCAAATTTAGAATTTGGGCTACCGAACGCCTAAAAGAATACATCATTAAAGGGTTTACCATGGATGATGACCGCCTTAAGAGCTTAGGTGGTGGTAATTACTGGAAAGAATTACTAGACCGTATTAGAAACATTCGCTCTAGTGAAAAGGTAATGTATCGCCAAGTGTTAGATTTGTATGCTACCGCAATAGATTACGATTCTAAAAGCGAAGAAAGCCTTACTTTTTTTAAAATAGTACAAAACAAATTGCATTATGCCGCTCATGGCAAAACGGCAAACGAAGTTATTTTTTTACGGGTAGATAGCAATAAACCTTTTGCGGGTTTAACCAACTTTAAAGGCGACCACCCCACACAAGCCGAAGCCATGATAGCCAAAAACTTTTTAGCAGAAAAAGAACTTAAGGTACTCAACAACTTAGTGGCGGCTTATTTTGATTTAGCTGAACTTAATGCCATTGAAGAACGTGAAATGCGTATGGCAGATTATGTAAACGAACTCAACACCATTTTGGCTTCTGCAGGTAGAAAAGTATTAGAAAATGCTGGAGGAATCTCTAGCAAACAAGCCAAAGAAAAAGCCAAACAAGAATACAAAAAACACAAGGCAAAAACCCTAAGCAGTGTTGAAAACGCCTATTTAAAAACCATTACCGCTTTAGAACATAAAGCGAAAAAGGAAAGCCGAAAAAAATGAAGAACGAAAACAAAGAACATAACACCTTCCCTTTTTTAGAACAATTACTCGATGGCGCTGAGGTGGAGTGGATGGCACTAGAAGAAATTGCTATTAAAATTTCTTCTGGCGGAACACCTAAAACAACCGTTTCAGATAATTATGGTGGTGGAATTCCTTGGTTGCGAACACAAGAAGTTGGATACGGTGATATTTGGGATACTGGAGTTAAAATTACGGAAGAGGGGTTAAAAAATTCAAGTGCTAAAATAATACCTAAGAATTGTGTGATTATTGCAATGTATGGTGCTACTGTTGGAAAGGTTGGAATAAATAAAATTGAATTAGCAACAAATCAGGCTTGTGCAAATATTGAATTAGATGAAAACATCATAAATTATAGATTTGTTTATCACTATTTACTGAGTCAATATAAATACATAAAGTCACTTGGGGCAGGTTCACAAACAAATATAAATGCTAGAATTGTTAAAAAACTCCAAATCCCCATCCCCTGCCCATCCAACCCAAAAAAATCTTTAGAAATACAACAAAAAATAGTTGCTATACTCGATACCTTTACCGAGCTTACAGCAGCGCTTACAGCAGCGCTTACAGCAGCGCTTACAGCACGTAAAAAGCAGTATGGTTTTTATAGGGAGGCTTTGTTGCGTTTTGAGGAAGAGGAAGTACCTCATTTGCCAATGGGGGATGAAAGTGTTGGGCGATTTATTAGAGGGGGCGGATTACAGAAAAAAGATTTTACCGATTCAGGTGTTGGTTGTATTCATTATGGTCAAATATATACGCATTATGGTACTTACGCTAATAAAACTAAGAACAATGTTTCAGAAGAATTTGCCAAGAAGGCGCGCATGGCAAAACATGGCGATTTGATTATTGCAACAACTAGCGAAAATGATGAAGATTTATGCAAAGCGGTAGCTTGGTTAGGTAATGAAGATATTGCTGTAAGTAGTGATGCGTGTTTTTATAGACATAGTTTAAACCCAAAGTATGTTGCTTACTTCTTTCAAACCGAGCAGTTCCAAAAACAAAAAAGACGTTTTATTACTGGTGCAAAAGTTAGACGTGTTAACGCTAGTAAATTAGAACTAATTAAAATCCCAATCCCACCGCTATCAGAACAAAAGCGCATCGTAGCCATATTAGACCAATTTGACACCCTTACCCATTCCATTTCCGAAGGATTACCCAAAGAAATTGAGTTGCGTAAAAAACAATACGAGTTTTATAGAGAGCAGTTGTTGGGTTTTCCTAAATTAAAAATGGAGAGTTGAGCATGTATAATTAATTGCAAATGAAAAATGTTTTAAAAGAAAAGTCATTCGTTTTTGGCTTGCGTATAATTAAACGCTCTAAGTTTTTGCAAAACGATAAAAAAGAATACATTATTAGCAAACAATTATTAGGTAGTGGTACTGCAATAGGTGCTTTGGCAAGAGAAGCAGAACATGCAGAAAGCAAAGCAGATTTTATCCATAAAATGAGAATCGCTTTAAAAGAAGCCAATGAAACAGATTATTGGATAGAACGCATCTATCCATCTAACGAAATTAGAGAATCAGCATACCACTCCATTCAGCCAGAAATACAAGAATTAATAAAGCTACTTGTGTCTATAGTAAAAAAAACATCGAAACAACAAAAAAAATAATTCTCCATTCACCAATATGAGTTCTCCATTATATAAAACCGTAGCACAATCCAATAATTTTATCGTATTAGATAAATATGTTAAGCTTTCACAAGCAAATGAGCCTGCCGTAGGCTACCAAACCGAAGCGGCTTTAGAAAAAGAATTGATACAAGATCTCGTCAATCAAGGCCATGAGTATGTACCCCAGCTTATCAATCAGCAAAGTATGCTGGCCAATGTACGCATACAATTGCAAAATCTAAACGATATACAATTTACCGATAGCGAATGGCAACGTTTTGTAGCGGAGTACTTAGACAAGCCCAACGATAACCAACTCGACAAAAACCGTAAACTGCACGACGATTATATCTACGATTTTGTTTTTGATGATGGTCGCATTCAGAATATTTATTTGGTAGATAAAAAACAGATCGCCCGCAACAAAGTACAGGTCATTTCCCAATTCGAACAAAAAGGAACCCACAGCAACCGCTATGATGTTACCATTTTGGTCAACGGGCTGCCTTTGGTACAAATAGAACTTAAGAAACGGGGCCTGGCCATACGCGAAGCCTTTAACCAAGTACACCGCTATACCAAAGAGAGTTTTAATACCGAGAACTCGCTTTTTAAGTACTTGCAACTCTTTGTTATATCCAATGGTACCGACAGCCGCTATTTTGCCAATACTGTTAAGCGAGATAAAAACAGTTTTGATTTTACCATGAACTGGGCTAAAGCCGATAATTCGCTCATTAAAGACCTTAAAGATTTTACGGCTACCTTTTTTCAGAAAAACACCCTATTACATGTATTGCTAAAATACTCGGTCTTTGATGTGAGCCATACGCTGCTCATTATGCGGCCCTATCAAATAGCGGCTACCGAGCGTATTCTCTGGAAAATAAAATCGGCATACGAAGGCAAAAGATGGGGGTCGACAGAGAGTGGAGGTTTTATTTGGCATACCACGGGCTCGGGTAAAACCCTTACCAGTTTTAAAGCCGCACGCTTGGCTACTCAATTAGATTTTATAGACAAAGTTTTTTTCGTGGTAGATCGTAAAGATCTCGACTTTCAGACCATGAAGGAATACCAACGGTTTTCGCCCGATAGCGTAAATGGCTCGGATAGTACGGCAGGTTTAAAGCGCAATATTGATAAAGAAGACAATAAAATTATTGTAACCACCATTCAGAAACTGAACAATCTGATGAAAGGCGATAACGATTTGGCCATTTATCAAAAACAAGTGGTCTTTATTTTTGATGAAGCCCACCGATCCCAATTTGGTGAGGCCCAGAAAAACCTGAAAAAGAAGTTTAAAAGATACTACCAGTTTGGGTTTACGGGTACACCCATTTTCCCAGAAAATGCCTTGGGTGCCGAAACTACGGCAAGCGTATTTGGTAGGGAGTTGCACTCCTATGTGATTACCGATGCCATTAGAGACGAAAAAGTGCTCAAATTCAAGGTAGATTATAACGATGTTCGTCCGCAGTTTCAAAGTATAGAAACCGAACAAGACTTAAATAAACTATCGGCAGCAGAAAACAAAAAAGCCCTATTGCACCCAACCCGTATTACTGAGATATCTCAATATATCTTAAAGCATTACCGTCAAAAGACCCACCGCACAAAAGGGCAGAATAGTGGGTTTAATGCCATGTTTGCCGTAAGTAGTGTAGATGCCGCAAAATGTTATTATCAAGAGCTAAATAAGCAACAAAAGGATAGTTACAAACCATTAAAAATTGCTACTATCTTTTCTTTTGCTGCCAACGAAGAACAACACGCCAAAGGCGAAATAGCAGAAGAAAATTTTGAGCCAACGGCAATGGATCTTAGTGCCAAGGAGTTCTTAACGGCGGCTATTAACGACTATAATGCCCTATTTAAAACCAGTTATGGCGTAGACAGTAAAGAATTTCAGAACTATTATCGCGATTTATCGAACCGGGTAAAACGCAAAGAAGTGGATTTGCTTATTGTCGTGGGCATGTTTTTGACAGGCTTTGATGCGCCTACGCTCAACACCTTGTTTGTAGACAAAAACTTACGTTACCACGGATTAATGCAAGCATTTTCCAGAACCAACCGCATTTATGATGCCACCAAAACCTTTGGCAACATCATCACCTTTAGGGATTTAGAACAAGCCACCGTAAATGCCATTACCCTTTTTGGCGATAGCAGTACCAGAGATGTTGTATTGGAAAAAAGCTATAAAGAATATTTAGAAGGCTTTACCGATATCGCCACGGGCAAAGCGCGCAGAGGCTATATAGAAGTAGTGAAAGAATTAAACGAAAAATTTCCCGACCCTGATGAAATAGTCAGAGAGTCTGAAAAAAAGGAATTTACCAAGCTATTTGGGGAATATTTACGGGTGGAAAATATCTTGCAAAACTATGATGAGTTCACCCATCTAAAGGCATTTCAAGAAATAGATACTACGAATACAGAAGAAGTAGAAGCATTTAAAGAAGCCTATTTTGTTACTGATGAAGACATAGCCGTAATGCAGCAAATGCAAGTATTGGAAGAACGAAAGGTCCAAGACTATCGCTCTACCTATAACGACATTAGAGACTGGTTACGGCGTGAAAAACAAGGGAAAGAAGCGGAAGAATCAGATATTGATTGGGATGATGTAGTTTTTGAAATTGATTTATTAAAATCGCAAGAAATCAATCTGGATTATATTTTGGAACTCATTTTTGAAAACAATAAAAAAACCAAAAACAAAGCTGATCTAGTAGAAGAGATTAGGCGGGTAATTAGGGCGAGTATTGGCAATAGAGCCAAAGAAGGCCTGGTGGTCGATTTTATAAATACCACCAATTTAGACGAGATAGAAAATAAGGCGAATATTATAGATTCTTTCTTCACCTATGCACAAACCGCGCAAAAAGCAGAAGCCACCGAACTCATTGTAGACGAGCAATTGCAGGAAGCCGAGGCCAAACGGTATATAGAGAAATCGCTTAGACGCGAATACGCTAGTGAAAACGGAACCGAGCTTAATGCACTTTTACCAAAAATGAGTCCCTTAAATCCGCAGTATTTAACTAAAAAGCAAACCGTTTTTGAAAAGATTTCGGCTTTTGTAGAGAAGTTTAAGGGAGTTGGGGGACAAATCTAAACCTTAATTGCAGCAACATTCTAAAAAAACACCACATAAAACCCAAAGCCCATATTCTTGCTCGGCGCAGAAGGAGGAGCCCTAACCATTTACGAAACGGTAGATCTTATTGGGAGAAAGTGCTTCTACTTCCATACGAAATAAATGGCTTATGAAGATTTGGGTTTTGAGGCCACCGATCGGAAATCGCCGCGTATCGCCTATGATTTTAAAACCGCATTTGCGTATTTGTTGGAACAATATAATGGCGCAATGTATTTAACGTGAGTTCGATATAACTTACGCACAGTTTATTTTGACTTTCTTAGACTAGGCATGGCTTTGAAGGGCTATTTATTGGGGTAATTTTGAGCTAGAAATGGTATTGTGGTTTAAGCTGCGCCTTTTTAATCCAAATCTCGCTATTTATAAGGCTTCTGTGAAGATAATTTATATCGAACTCACGTTATTTAGTTTATTGCCGACGGTGACATCCAAACCATTACCCCTCATAGACCAAATAAACGAAAATATTGGGTAACTCTTTTCTGCGTAAGGGATCGCAGCGGTAGCTTATGGTGCTAGGCAGTTAGCTGCACTTGCAGGAGGAGGCGTACGCTAGGGAGCCACCGCAGTGCTAGTAAAGCTACTGTATGGCGGCATAACTACAAGCGGATGAGCCCGACCCACTGTAGCCAAAGCGAAAGTGGGATACGCCCAAATAAATATTAGGGATAAAAAAAACCGCCCTGAAGGACGGTTTTTGTTTTAAACTTCTTCTAATGCCTCTTGGCGGGCTTGTTTTCTTTCTTTAAGTCTTTCCATGATCGCACCACCTACCCAGTAAGGGATAACAAACATCAGCAAAAAAATCATCAACCAGAATCCCATAGTAAGGATGGTTAGAAAAGCTAAAAAGCCAAGATATTGATCAAATTCAAACATAGTTTCCGGAAATTTTCGAATTCTTTACAAAGATACCTTTAATAATTGGATTTTTTGCAAATATTTGATGAAAAACTTCACTAAAATTTAGCCTCTATGTAGTAACTTTACAGTTCTAAATCATATGAAATGGAATACCGTATAGAAAAAGACACCATGGGTGAAGTAAAAGTGCCTGCAGAGAAGATCTGGGGAGCACAAACCGAGCGATCTAGAAACAATTTTAAGATAGGACCACCGGCCTCTATGCCGATAGAAGTTGTCTATGGTTTTGCGTATCTAAAGAAAGCAGCAGCATATACCAATTGCGAATTGGGTGTATTGCCCATAGAGAAGCGCGATTTGATAGCGGCGGCTTGTGATGAAATTTTGGAAGGGAAACACGACGATCAGTTCCCGTTGGTCATTTGGCAGACTGGGTCGGGAACCCAAAGTAATATGAATGTGAATGAGGTAGTTGCCAATCGTGCCCATCAATTGGCAGGAAAAACCATAGGGGAAGGAGAGAAAACCATCCAACCCAATGATGACGTAAACAAGTCGCAATCTTCCAACGACACCTTTCCTACTGGGATGCATATAGCAGCCTACAAAAAGATAATGGAAGTAACCATACCTGGAGTGACCCAATTGCGAAACACTTTGGAGAAAAAGTCCAAAGATTTTGCGGATGTAGTAAAGATCGGTCGTACACACCTCATGGATGCTACACCTTTAACCATAGGGCAAGAGTTTTCGGGTTATGTATCTCAGCTCGATCATGGTTTGAAAGCTATAAACAATAGTATGGCGCATCTAGGGGAGCTTGCCCTAGGAGGAACGGCTGTAGGAACTGGCCTTAATACCCCAAAAGGATACGATGTATTGGTAGCTAAATATATAGCCCAATTTACAGGCATGCCTTTTATAACTGCGGAAAACAAATTTGAAGCCTTGGCGGCGCACGATGCTATAGTAGAGTCGCATGCTGCCCTAAAACAGTTGGCGGTTTCTTTGAATAAGATTGCCAATGATATTCGTCTGATGGCATCTGGTCCACGAAGTGGAATTGGAGAATTAATTATTCCGGCCAATGAGCCAGGAAGTTCTATCATGCCAGGGAAGGTAAATCCAACCCAAGCAGAAGCCATGACTATGGTTTGTGCTCAGGTAATGGGGAATGATGTAGCGGTAACTGTCGGAGGCACCCAAGGACACTATGAACTGAATGTATTTAAGCCTATGATGGCTGCTAATATTTTACAATCCGCACAATTAATTGGGGATGCTTGTGTGTCTTTTGATGTAAATTGTGCGCAAGGAATAGAGCCAAACCATACTCGGATCGAAGAATTGCTCAACAATTCGCTGATGCTCGTTACCGCTTTGAATACCAAAATCGGCTACTACAAGGCAGCTGAAATTGCCAATACAGCCCACCAAAATGGCACCACTTTGAAGGAGGAAGCCATCAAGCTTGGCTATGTAACTGCGGAAGAATATGATGCTTGGGTAAAACCCGAGGACATGGTAGGTAGTTTAAAGTAAAAAATTGTATAAAAAAATGCGCCTATGAATTTTAGGCGCATTTTTTTTGTTTCAAAGGAGTATATTACATGGCTCCCCATTCTTTTAGGGAATCTTCATTCATTTTAATGTAATCGTTATTTTTTCCTTTTTTAGCACCTTCTAAAGATTTTTTAGCTGCTGCAATAGCACCATTCTTATCTCCTTTTTTGGCTTTTACCAAAGATAATTGACGGAAATACCAATATGCCTCCGGACGCATTTCTGTAGCCTTGGTTAGCCAAGCATCTGCTTTGTTTAGATCTTTACCGGCTTGAAAATAGTACATACCAGCAGAAAAATAATCTCCAGAAGACGGTCCATTCATTACTTTATCTATACTAGCAGTAGCTTTTTTATCTGTTGGCACAGAAAATGGAACTGCGACACGAGTATTCTCCCAGTATATAGCCAACTCCGCACCATTATTATGCATAGCATCAATACTAATAGTAAAACTTTCTACTTTAATTGGGAAGTTTTGTGGCTCTACTTTAATAATAGCTGCAACTTTAGTTGCATCCCAATTTTTTGGTGTACCCCAATTATTCGCATCCGCATACAAATACACTTCCCATAGTGCTTCGCTAGGTTTGGTAAACAGTGCATAGGTTCCTGCTTTTACTTCGGTACCTTTAAAAGTTACATTATCACTAAAAGTAATTTTAGTATTGGCATTGGCACCAGTTCTCCACAATCTATCATAAGGCACTAAGTCTCCATAAATGGTTCTTCCATTCATGGCAGGTCTCGAATATTCAATATTCACATCGGTAAGACCTACTTTTTGTGAAATAGTAGCAGCTGGACTTGGCTGCGGGGTCGATATTTGTGCTTGTACTCCCAGAAAAGTCACAAACAAAAACGCAAATAATACAGTTGTTCTCATTTTATAATAGTTTTAAAATTTCCGATACGAATTTAAGCAATCCGCATCCTATATGTGTTAATAAATTCTTAAAACCACCGTAGGAGAAAGAAACTAGTAAACCTTATATAATTGTGGTTTCGCACTAAAATATAAGAACCCTAGCCAACATAAGGTATTGACAATTAACAGCAATGAAACAAAAACACATTTTTCTTTTTTCTCAAGAGCATGGTCGCACTTACATTCTGGTAATTTTTGCACCTATTGCTCTTAGGCGTTCATCTATGCGTTCGTACCCTCTGTCTATCTGCTCAATATTATGTATAGTAGAAGTTCCTTTGGCGGATAAGGCAGCAATCAACAACGAAACTCCAGCCCTAATATCTGGAGACACCATAGTAGTTGCTTTTAGTTGGGACTGAAAATCATGCCCAATAACTGTAGCGCGATGTGGGTCACACAATATTATTTTGGCCCCCATATCGATAAGTTTATCCACGAAAAACAATCTGCTTTCAAACATTTTTTGATGAACCAATACACTACCTTTTGCTTGTGTTGCTACCACTAAAATGATACTTAGCAAATCTGGCGTAAATCCTGGCCAGGGTGCATCCGATATAGTTAAAATAGATCCATCTATAAAATTCTGAATCTCATAACCTTCGACATGAGCGGGAATATGTATGTCTTTCCCTTGTTTTTCTAC
>JAOXRU010000191.1 GCA_025800395.1 Flavobacteriaceae bacterium | reverse complement strand
CCCTGATACCATACCATACCATACTATACCCCTGATACCATACCATAATATATATAGATAGGCTAGCCTAGCAGCAGTGCTCCTAAATCTGACGTTGAAATAAGTTTTTACCTGCGCGATGAAGCGTGACGCGTAGGTCGTGTTCTGCAAAGGGTTTTATCTTTTTTGGCATAAGTCATTCTCCCCGAACCCCGCTCCGCCACGATCATCGATGATCGATTTGCAAGCATTACGTTGGTAAACTAAAAAAACGTTTTCTCCAAATTGTCATAATATCTTCATTTTAACAATGCCAACTGTCTCAGGTCTACGTTCTGGGGTTGTTTATGGCAAAAAATCGCCGAAAACACGTTTGGCTCGTATTTACTGTCATGGTAACACTTTATATATTGTAAATTTAATCCATTGGCAAGGGATGTTTGCGTAGTTCATTGTATAAGGCGAATGCCTCCGATGCCGTTTTTTCCCATGTTCGAACCTCGGTGAGGTCTGCTTACTTTTTCTTTTTAATTTACTTGAGGAGCTCTGTCACGGATTTGTGGCAGGTCTACGTTCTGGGGTTGTTTATGGCAAAAAATCGCCGAAAACACGTTTGGCTCGTATTTACTGTCATGGTAACA
>JAOXRU010000345.1 GCA_025800395.1 Flavobacteriaceae bacterium | reverse complement strand
ATCCCGAATTGCGCATTAGAAAATCTATTACGTATTGAAATTGCTTCAAAAACAAGAGGCTGCGCTGCTTTTTGCTTTCCCCATAACGGCGCTATGCGGAAAGCAATAAAGCACTTGTTTTTATTGCACTTCCAACCCTCATAACGAAGTTCTAATGCGTAATTCGGGATCAAAAGAAACCGTAGCTAAAATATTTTTAAACTAGAGATGGTATTAAGGGGTTAGCCTACGCCTCCATAGATCGTGTCTCACCAATCCTATTGCTTGCGCATAAATAACTTATATCGAAACCACCATATATCTATTGGAAGTTTCATTTTTTAACAAGAAAAATATGCGTTTTCAAAAACAATTATTCCAACATATCTACTCTTTTTTTCAATCCTCTTACTACGGTATTTATATATAGTTATTCCTCCAAAAACAAAGATAGTTTTTGTTATCTAGATTCATTCTAATATATTTGCACCGATATTTTCAACTAATTTAAATTAATTCTAAATGAAAAAAACAGCTTTAACAATCACTACTGCCTTACTGCTAACTAGTCTAGTCTCTTGCTCCAACGACGACGACGGGGCTAACAATGTAGTAGCACCCGCTACCTATACTTTTGAAAGAAACGGTGAGAGTTCTGTTAGTTTTAGTGGCCAAACCACAAGAATTCTTATGGCAGAAGAAATAATTTCGGCTTTAAAAGACCCTAGTTTTACAGAAGCAAAAATAGACGCCATGTATAACCACAAAAAAGATGACAACGACTTCTCTAGTAGCGAACTAAACGCTTCTAGCAAAGTAGTACGCAGTAAAACGGCAGCCTCTTTTGATTTTTTTGCAGGTAGTGCCAATACAGCAATCGTTGCAGATTTTGATGGTTGGATCGCATCGCAAGCCAGTACCGTATTTCCAGCATGGAACAACACTGCATCTGCAGGTACCCCAGGTGCCCTACAAGAAGGTGGCGGTGGATCTAAACGATACATCAATGCCAAAGGACTGGAGCTTAATCAGGCATTCGGAAAAAGCCTTATAGGAGCAATGATGGTAGACCAAATGCTAAACAATTACATTAGCTCTGGTGTATTAAACAAGTTTGAAGCAGCTAATGATGCCGAAACTCTAGTTTCTGGGAAAAATTACACCGATATGGAGCACGACTGGGATGAAGCTTTCGGATATCTTTTTGGAAAAGCACCAGACGCTGCAAACCCGCTAGCTAATATTGGAACTGCTTCTGCTCAAAAAGGAGATGATTCTTTCTTAAACAAATACCTAGATCGTGTAAACGATGATAACGACTTTACAGGTATTGCCTTGGAAATCTATGATGCGCTAAAACTAGGACGTGCAGCCATTGTTGCCAAGAATTATACGGTTCGAAACGAACAAGCAGAAATTTTGCGAGAAAAAGTTTCTACAGTTGTTGGGGTGCGTTCTGTATATTATTTACAACAGGCCAAAGCAACATTGGAAGCAGGAGGTAACAACCCAGATTATGCCGCTGTTTTTCACGATTTGTCGGAGGCATACGGATTTATCTATAGTTTGCAATTCACAAGAAAACCAAACGAAAATGTACCGTATTTAACCAAAGCAGAAGTAGAAACTATTTTAGGAAATATCTACACCAACAAAACCAATGGCTTTTGGGATGTAAAACCAAGCGAATTACAAGCTGCTTCGGAAAGTATTGCTGCTAAATTTAAATTTACTGTGGCGCAAGCTGGGAGTTAAACCCATGCGAATCTAAAAAAACAGATCATGAAAACAAAACACTATTTTCTAGCAATACCAGCCTTGGTATTGCTAGTTTTTGGTTGTAGTTCCGACGAGAATAACAACGAGAATAACAACAGCAATTTTGACCGAGAAGCCATGTTGGCACATTGGGCAGACAATATAATTAAACCAGCTTATGCCGATTTCACAAGCAAAGTAGAAGCACTCCAGACTGCTACAGATGATTTCACAAGCACCCCAAACACTAGCAATCTTCAAAAATTGCGTACAACATGGGAAACAGCATATATTACCTGGCAAAAAGTATCTATGTTTGAAATAGGGCCAGCAGAAGATATCCAATTTAGAGGCTTTACAAACGTTTACCCAACAAGCACTAGCACAATAGATGCCAGCATAACATCTGGAAACATAAATCTCGGACCTGTTTCTACGCAAGACGAGCAAGGATTTCCAGCTATGGATTATTTATTATACGGCTTAGGCGATGCATCGGACCAAGCCATAGTAGCTTTCTATACCACCAATTCGAAATCGGCTAATTATATTGCTTATTTAAAAGCCGTAATGGATAAAATAAAAACAAATACCAACAAAGTAAATAGCCTTTGGCAAGGGGATTATAGAGATACATTTGTAAACAATAGTGGCGCATCTGCCTCTAGTTCGGTAGATCGTTTTGTAAATGATTATATCTTTTATTACGAAAAAGCACTTAGAGCTGGTAAAGTAGGTATCCCTGCTGGGGTGTTTTCCAATGCCCCTTTATCGGATAAGGTAGAAGCCATACATCGTTCCGATCTTTCCAAAACATTGCTAACCTCTGCATTGCAGGCAACACAAGACTTTTTCAATGGCAAACATTATGGCAACAACAATACTGGCCCTAGCCTAAAAAGTTATTTAGATTATTTAAACACCATTAAAGGTGGTACCGATCTGAGTGCGCTTATCAACACACAGTTTGAAACATCGCAAACTGCAATTGCTAATCTAAATAATAATTTCTCCCAGCAAATTCAAACGAATAATGCACAGATGCTAGCCGCTTATGAAACGCTACAAGCCAATGTGGTATTATTAAAAGTAGATATGCTTCAGGCTTTAGACATCAATGTAGACTATGTAGACGCAGATGGAGACTAATAGATGATTGCAAAATTATTAACATATCTCAAAACCCCCGTAAAGGCTGCACCTCTTGCAGTCTTTCGCATTGTTTTCGGACTTATCATGGCTTATGCAATAGTCCGTTTTGTGGCACATGGATGGGTTTACGATTTTTATATTAAACCCAAATTTCTTTTTAGCTACTATGGGTTTGAATTTATAAAACCATTAGGTACCTATACCTATGCCTTATTCGCAATTGCCTTTGTTGGGGCAATTGGCATTGCATTGGGATGGTATTATAGGACTTCTTGCTTGTTGTTTTTTCTTAGTTTTACCTATATCGAACTGCTAGACAAAACCACCTATTTAAATCATTATTACTTCGTAAGCTTAGTGGCTTTTTTGTTGCTATTTATTCCAGCAAACGCATATTTTTCTATAGATGCAAGACGCAAACCACAAATTGCTTATACCTATATTCCGCGCTTGTATATTTTTTGTATTCAGTTTCTGTTGTCTATCGTTTATTTTTATGCTGGCCTAGCCAAAATAAACTCCGATTGGTTGCTCCAAGCAATGCCTCTTAAAATATGGCTGCCTGCCAAATACGACATCCCTATACTTGGTAATTTGCTTCAGCAAGAATGGGTACACTATGGCATGAGTTGGACCGGAATGTTATACGACCTAGCCATACCCTTTTTGTTGTTTTATAGAAACACCAGATTGTTTGGTTTTTTACTCGTAATTGGGTTTCACCTGCTCACCAGAGTACTTTTTCCTATTGGCATTTTCCCATTTGTAATGATAGGTGCCACACTTATCTTCTTTTCCGAACATCATCATGAACGGTGGATCGCGTTTATTCAAAAGAAACTACAGCTAAAAAAAATAGATTCGAACAACTTCATGCAATGGAAGGCTACTTTTAAAAATCGTATTCTAGCATGGGGATTAACCTGGTTCTTCTTACTACAATTAGTATTGCCATTTCGATATCTTTTATATCCTGGCGAACTTTTTTGGACAGAAGAAGGATTTCGCTTTTCTTGGCGTGTGATGCTTATAGAAAAAGCAGGATACGCACAGTTTAAAATTGTAAACCCAGAAACCAATACCTCCTTTCGCATTCAGAATAGCGACTTTCTTACTAGTTTTCAAGAAAAGCAAATGCAAACCCAACCCGATTTTATTTTACAATACGCCCACTTTCTAGAAAAACACTATAGAGAATCTGGAATTAAAAATCCACAAATTTATGTAGAGAGTTACGTAGCCCTCAATGGAAGACGAAGCAGACCGTATATAAACCCCAAAGTAGATCTTACGAAAATAAAAGAATCATTTAAACACAAAAATTGGATATTACCCTTTAACGATACCATATATGGCCTTTAAGAAAAACACTGTACTTTTATTTATATATTTTTGCACCCCTTTGTTTGTTTTTTCTCAACATCGCTTTAGCGGAAAAATAATCGACAAGGAAAGCAAAAAACCAATACTATCTGCAACTGTATTTGACAAGACCTCTGGAAAAGAAGCAACTACCAACCAATACGGACAATTTACATTAAACGATCTCAAAGAAGGTGTACACCAATTGGTGTTTTACCATCAAGATTATCGCTGGAAAGAAATAGCAATAGACATTCCAACCAACATCGACCAAACCATATCTTTAAGTAAAATCCTAGAGCTAAATGAAGTGGTAATACTTGGAAAGAAAAAAGCCTTATTTGATTTAAAACGAATAAAAGATGTGGAAGGCACAAGTATTTATGCTGGGAAGAAAAACGAAATTGTAATGGTGGACCAGCTTATTGGCAATAAATCTAACAATAATGCGCGCCAAGTATACGCCCAAGTGGCAGGTCTCAATATATATGAAAGCACTAATTGCGGATTACAACTAGCCATTGGCGGAAGAGGTCTCGACCCCAACCGAACTGCTAATTTTAACACACGACAAAATGCCTATGATATTAGTGCAGATGTTTTGGGTTATCCCGAAAGCTACTACACGCCACCCGTTGAAGCACTAGAGTCTATAGAAATTATACGTGGTGCCGCATCTTTGCAATACGGGACACAATTTGGCGGTCTTATCCATTTTAAGCTAAAAAAGCCTTCGTTAAAACCTTGGGAAATAAACAGCAGACATACTTTCGACAGCAATTGTGGTTATGCTACTTTTAACAGTATTAGTGGCACACAAGGAAAATTTAGCCATTATTCTTACATCAGCTATAAAAACAATTTAAACCAAGCACCAAGACCCAATATGGATCTAAAAGCAGTGCAATTGTTTAGCCAATTGGGGTATGCCATAAACCAAAACACCAATATACAATTCGAATACACCCATTCCTCTTATACCGCGCAACAAGCAGGAGGTCTTACAGATGCGCAATTCTACAAAGACCCAACCACAAGTAACCGAAGCCGCAATTGGTTTGAAGTAAATTGGAATTTATTTGCCCTAAAACTACAACAAAAATTTGGAGACCACAGTCAGCTCGATGCCAATATTTTTGGGCTTTATGCCAAACGAAACGCCATTGGTTTTCGCACCAATAGGGTTTCTCAAGAAGACGACCCAAACGAAGCCCGAGACTTACAAAAAGGTTTGTTTCGAAACTGGGGCTTGGAAACTAGATTTTTAACCAAATATGAATTGGGCAGCAAAAAAGCAACCTTACTGTTAGGGGCAAAATATTATCAGGCCAAAAACGCAGAACAGCAAGGTCCTGGAAGCAAGACAAAAGAAGCCGATTTTTCCTTTGCAACATACACAAGTGATCAATTACCTATAGATTTGCGCCAGTCGGATTTTGAGTTTCCCAATTTAAATTTTGCTTTTTTCGGAGAAAATATTTTTTACCTAAACGACAAACTATCCATTACCCCAGGATTTCGCCTCGAACATATTCATACAAAGAGCAACGGAACTTACCGTGCTATCGATAGAGATTTAGCTAACAATATTATAAGAGATCAGACTTTTTCGGACGATCGTTCCTTAAAACGAACAAGAATCTTGCTTGGCGTAGGTCTTGGTTATAAAATGGCAAACACAGAATTGTATGCCAATATTTCCCAAAACTACCGTTCGGTTACCTTTAACGACATTCGTATTATCAATCCGAGTTTTCAAATAGATACGAATATTAATGATGAAAAAGGGTTTACTGCAGATTTGGGTTTTCGTGGACAATTAGGCAAACTAGTATCTTTTGATGCCAATATTTATGGCCTTCTATACGACGATCGAATCGGAGAAGTACTACGAGAAGAAACCAGAAAGACTGCCAGTGGGGAAACAATTACCACAGGAAAAGTAGTTCGGTATCGGGGCAATATCGGGCGCGCACTAATCTATGGTCTCGAAAGCCTCATCGACTGGAACCTAAGAAATACCTTTTGGCCAGAAAAATACGGCATTAAGGCCAATTTTTATTCCAATTTAGCTATTACTAATTCGGAATATCTCAAATCTGAGATTGCAGGAGTACAACATAAAAAGGTAGAATTTGTACCAAACATCAATCTGCGAACTGGATTAAAACTGGGCTACAAAAATCTATTGGCCGACATTCAGTTTAGCCATTTAGGCAAACAATATACAGATGCTTCCAACGCTCCTCAAAACAAAAAAGACAACCAAAGTGGTATCATTGGGAGTATCCCAGCCTATTCTGTTTGGGACCTATCTTTGTCGTATCGTTTTAAAAACTGGACTGTAGAAACCGGAGTAAATAATTTTCTAAACAAAGCTTATTTCACCCAGAGAGCCACAGGTTATCCTGGCCCTGGGATTATTCCAGCTATGCCGCGAAGCGTCTACCTAACTCTTGGATTAAAATTATAATACCATTTCTAGTTGGTAACACCCTTAAAAGAAATAGATGATTTTTTTCTTTATACAAAACAGAAAAATGAGGCATAGCCATAACTATGGTTTCTTTTTATTCTGAAAATAGAAAAGACAAAAGGACTATTTATTAGGGTAACTTTAAATTAGAAAGGGTAAAACTTCTCGAGCTAGGAATAGTCTTTAAAAGCCAAACCCAGTCTAAGATAATCAAAAACCACTGTTTTTAAGGTATATCGAACTTTCGTTAAATAGCTTTTAGAGTTCATTTTCGGTGCAAAATCTACTTTTTAAGAAAGTTCTTGAGTATCTATATATGCTGGAATTGGTGTATATTTAAACTAAAAAATCGGGTGGCTTTGTGATAAGCTGCTGTTGAACCGCATCTAAAACAAACGATAATGAAAGCTGTTTTTAAGGTATTCGTGTTCCTATTCCTTGGTGTTTTTTGTACCCAATCTTTTGGTCAGGAAATAGTTACAGATTATTCACCTGCAAAAAAGGATAGCCTAAGGGTTGGCATAGGAGAAAATGACTTTTTGCCTTTTATACAAAAAGGGTATACCCTAATGCTTCCCGCAAATAAGAACATAAAAGGGGTACTTATTTTTCTAGAAGATTCGAAGTATGACAAAAAGAACAAGAGCGCAAAGCAGATGTATACTGCAGCATCGGAAAAAGACTTTGCAGTATTGTCGGTTTCTACCGAAATTCCTCTTGATTTTTACTTTTCTACATCCTCTATGATTTCTACCCATAAGCTCCTTAATGAAGTATTTGAAAAACATCATTTACCAAATGACAATATATTCTTTCTGGGAGCAAGTTTGGTTGGTCATAGAGCCATGCGCTATATTAAATATATGCAAGAGAATGATTTCAAATTTAAACTTAACATTAAAGGGATAGTCGCTTGCAATTTCACCATGGATTTTACTAGAAAATGGCACCAACATACACGAGATATGCGCATCGGCCATATAGACCTTTGGGAACCTAAACTGATAAACTATCTGTTGGAAACCAACTTGGGCGGAACTCCAAAAACCGAACCCCAAAATTATCACAACTTCTCTGCCTATAGTTACTTTGATGAAAAAAATGAAAATATCGCCTTTTACAAAGACTATGCTATTCGAGGGTATATAGAACCCGCAATAAAATATAAGCTAACAAAACAACTAAGAACTTTGTACGAGAATAATGCCACAGATATGGTTGGTTTTTTGGCAGAATTGAAAATAGCAGGAAATGAAAACACCGAACTTATTGTATTACAACCCAAAGACAATACCGCCATAAAAAAGAATACACAGTCTACTTGGGATGCAATACATAAAGAGGAACTGATGGATTGGATTCTAAAACAAACCAAAGAATAACTCCTCCTATGGGCATAGATACCATAAATCAGGCAGTTTTGAGATAGAATAATGCTGGTGATCATACGATCGGAACTATATTTGATACAATTTCTAAAAACTACCATTATAAAAAATATCATCCTCTTTTTTCTAATAACAGTAGGGATCACATCTGCTTATGCCGAATGCGCAATGAGTGGCATGTCTTTCTTTCCAAAGACAAAGGCAATCAGTTTGAATTCCATGTTTATTATTCAAGCTTACGCATTTAGTCAAGAGACCATAGGTACTTTCAAAAACAGGATGGTTTATTTAGAAAGCGAAAATGGAGAAATAGTTGAACTGAAAATACAAGAAATACTAAAAGGTCGATTCCAATTAACGCAAGCTATCTTCTGTCCGATTTCAGAACTAAAACCCAATACCACATATTTTCTTAAATACACAGACCAGACCGAAATGGAATCCTATGAAATGAAACAATGGAATGCGGACAAAAAAGAACAAGAGAAAGTATATTGGAAAACAACAAACAAAAAATCATTGCCCCCTTTAAATTCCAATTTAAGCCTTGCTTTTGATAAGACAGAAGTTGTGCAATACGGTTGTGGGGCCTCTGCGAATGCCATTTTCCGAATTCACAATAAATCGGAATTTGAAGTTTGGTACAAAACCGAGCTAGTTGCTGTGAAAACCAAGGAGAAAACCATCTATTACATAAAAGAATGGAATGGCAAACTGCATGTTGGCCACGGTATGTGTGCAGGAGCATTTACTTTTCATAAAAAAGGAAAACACAAGGAACGCTTCACCCCAATAAACACCGAAGGCACACCCAACAAAACCACGGAATGGCATACTTTTGATAGTCCTTTTTTAAAGGTATAAGTGTCTAGAGTTGATCATATCTAACGTGAGTTCGATATAACTTACGCACACAGTTTATTTTGATTTTCTTAGGCTAGGCGTGGCTTTGAAGGGCTATTTATAGCTCGAAAAGATCACAACGACGCATAAGGAAAGACAAAATAAATCTATAGAAAGCCTTATAAACAGCAATCTTTGTCCCAAAAAGCCTTGAATTAAGGGTTTAACCTGCGCCTTTTTAATCCAAATCTCACTATTTATAAGGCTTCTGTGAAGATAATTTATATCGAACTCACGTTAAATACAATTCGCCAAACTGCTGTTTCTTTTTATAAAAAGAAAATGCTAAGCATCCGCTTTAGTTTTATATATATATCATTTGGCTGCTTTTCTTATATCGTTCAACAACTGTTGCAGATGGCTCTGATCGGTAAATATATTCATAATGGTTATACGTAAATAAAAACAATCATTTAAGGTAGTAGCTACGATGTAAAAACTACCATCATCAAGCAAAGCACGTCGAATTTTGCGATTGCATGCATTGTGCTCCTCATCACTTCTCCCAGCTCCTACAAACCGAAAACAAACGATATTGGAATCGGGTTGTACCGCGAGTTCAAAATCGGAACTGGTTTCTATGATTTTCGCCATGGTTTTCCCCATATCATAAAGGCGATCTACTATAGCTGCAAATCCTTGTTTGCCATATTGCTGTATCATGGCATACCAATGCAATATCATCATGTTTTTGGTGCACTCAAAGGTGCGTTTGGCAAGATTGTACCAGTCTTCTTCTTCGCTTTGTTCCAACAAATATGAGGCTTCTTGGCTAAATGTACTGTAATTGGCCACACCTTCTTTGTACAATACTGCAGTGGTAAGCGCTGGCATCATCATCATTTTGTGCCCGTCTATTATGATGGAATCGGCTTGCTCTATTCCTTTGAGTAACGTTTTGTAACGATCCGAAAAGATAGCTGCTGCTCCATGGGCTCCATCTACATGAAACCACAGTTGGTGTTTTTGTGCAAAGGCAGCTACAGCTTCCAAATTGTCATAATTTCCTGTGGCCGTAGATGGTGCACTACCCACTATAGCAAATATCTCTATACCCTCTGCCATAGCCCGATCGTAGCTTTTTTGGAGTTGGTCGATATCGAGTACAAAATGTTCTGTAACAGGAATTTTAACTGTGCCTTGTTCTCCCATGCCCATGATGCGTACTGCTCTATCCACACTGTAATGTGCTTGGGCAGATACCATTATTCCATATTGTTTGCTGGTGCCTTGGTTCCAAATGTCTTCGGATACAGCTTGCCTTCTTGCCGTGAGCAAAGCAGTGAGAGTTCCCAGCGTTCCTCCAGAAGTAAATATCCCTCGAGATTTGCTGCTATATCCGATTTGGGTAGCCATCCACTCGGCAACTACTCTTTCCATGGCTGTAGAGGCTTTTCCCATTTCGTAAACAGCCATTCCATTGTTGAGCAAGGCAGAGACGGCCGCCGTCAAAGCACCAAAGGGAACTATTGGTGCCACCTGATGTCCAATATACTTGGGATGGTGTATATGTATAGATCGATCGAGAACTTCCTGAAATAATTTGCTGCTATCGCCTTGGGTCAAAAACTGTTTCCAAAATTGGTATTCTTGTTTGGGCTCCTCCCAGGCCAGTACTTTTGGGGTTTGCTCCTTATAAGCTTGCTGTAAGTAGGTATGCAATTGTTGCATGAGCTCTTGGGCTGGTTTGCCCAATACATCTGCACTGTACATTTCTTCTAAGGTGTTCATAACAAGTTTTTTTGATTGGCTGTAAAGGTACAAATGTTCTGCTATTTACAAGACATCCTTTTGACTAGTGTTTATGCTTCATCTCTATAAGCTCTGCTAGGCATAAGCTACAAATTAGAGACAAAGTGTTTTTTGTTCCATCCGCAATAAAAAAAGCCACTTGCTACTGCAAGTGACTCTTTCCAAATTTAGTTTTGGTTGGTTTAGTTAATTTTTTGCCAGTTTTTGGAAATCTCTTGTACTTCATCCAATACGCGAAGCAGATTTTCTCCCCACAATTTGGCAATATCTTCTTTGGAATAGCCTCTTTTTACGAGTTCTATGGTTACACTTAGTGTTTCTCCTGCATGGTCCCAGCCTTCGATACCACCACCACCGTCAAAATCGGAGCTAATTCCTACATGATCTATTCCTATTTTCTTTACCATATAATCTATATGATCTACAAAGTCTACTACACTTACCCTTCTTGGGGCATTGGGATCTTTACTGGCTTTTATTTTGGCCATATCCATCACTTTTTTGCGATATCCCAAAAAGGACTCTTGCTCGGCTTTGGTAAGGCTGTCAAAAGCAGCTCTCGATTCGATCCATTTCACTTCCAAATAATCAGCTACTTGCTTGCGGATATCTTTCATATAGGCCTCACGAGCTTGGTGTACCTCGGTATTGAGGTAACTGCTAAAGGCTACAGTTTGTATTACTCCCCCATTTTGTTTCATCAGCTGCAATTGCTCATCGTCTAGGTTTCGACTATGGTCACATAGGGCTCTAGCAGAGGAGTGCGAGGCAATAATTGGCGCCTTGGATAGGGTTATCATTTGTTTCATCGATTCTTTAGATGGATGAGAAACATCTATCATCATACCCAAACGGTTCATTTCGACTACGGCTTGTTTCCCAAGTGCACTCAATCCGTTGTGCAGCCATACCCCATCGGCTTCTCCTGTGTTGGAATCACAAAACTGACTGTGTCCGTTGTGCGATAAGGATATATATCGTGCGCCCAATTGTTGGTATTTTTCAAATAAACTCATGTCTTCCCCTATAGGATAGGCATTTTCTACACCTATCATGGCTACTTTCTTGCCCGCTTTGTGTATGCGTCGCACATCGGCACTATTGTAGGCCAATTCTATTTGGTCTGGTGCCAAGGTATCACAAAGACGATGGATGGCATCAAACTTGGCCTTGGCGTTGGCTGCTGCATTTTGATAGCCTTCGGCGTTGAGCGCACCTTGCCCAGTGTAAACAATAAGCCAAGAGACATCTAATCCGCCTTCGTTCATATAAGGAAGATTGAGCTGGGTGTCCAATTTCTGGGTATAATTGATGCTATCGGTAAAGTTCTTGACATTGAAATCGTCGTGGGTGTCTATAGTGATGACTTCGTTGTGAATGGCAACGGCCTGTTCTTCTAGGGTCATTTCTGCTTTTGGCGCTTCTTTTGGTTTTTGTTTACAAGCTGCAAATAGAAGAAAAACAGCAAGTATAGGGGTTACTTTCATTTTGTTTGTTTTAGTCGTTGTACAATTTAACAGATTTTTTGGATAATTGGTCTATAGGGGCTGGGTTTTGTGATTTGGAGGGCAATATATGTGCATTTTCGGATAATATAAGGGTATTTGATATGGTTTGTTGGTTTATGAAATATGGTTTTTGATATGCGTTTTTTCTTGTAAGTTGTTACAATAGAAGCCTGCAGTTTTTTTTTTGCACTAGGGATAGAACGGCATGTCGGAGCTCTTTTTTGTAGGTGTGTAGCCTAGCGAAACGCCTACAAAAAAAGCGACTAGTGATAGCCCGACCACGTGCCCCGATTTTTATCGGGAGCGTGGGAGTGCCCAAATCTACAGTAAAAGACTAGAAACAGCTATCGACTAGGATGGATAGCCAGACCATAATCTTCTTTTACTGTTGGCATTCAAATGTCTCTCTATCCATCGAATAAAAAGGGGCTAATTTTCTGGAATTCAATACAGCAGATATGGAAGTGATGCACATAAAAATAAGAGAATCAGAAGAGATTTTCGCTATTTCTCTGGCCAATGTAGTTATAATAGAGTAGTTAACCGACATTAGGTATGCTTTCATCTAATACAATTTTTCGGTCTTTTACATTTGTATACATTTGAAAACGTAGAATAGCATATAACCTCTAGTTTAACCTCACAAATCCAAGTATGATACAAAACTACTTATACAACAAATTGCACCAGCATGCCTCCAAGTGGGTTGTTTTATTTATAGATCTCGGCATTGTAGGGTTTAGTTTTATCATTTCCTATATAGTTCGGTTTAATTTGAGTCTCAACTTCGACCGTCAGGCATTGTTGTTTCAGCTACCTCTGGTAGTGGGGATTCATTTGTTTAGTTTTCTTATCATCGGATCTTACAAAGGTGTGGTGCGCCATACAGGGATTAGAGATGTATACAACATTTTTAATGCGATTTGCCTCTCTAGTATCGTTACCATCACTTTGGTAATGGTGAATAGAGAGTATCAATTGGTAGATAATTTTACGATTCCTATTTCGATTATCGTTATCAATAGTATGGTTACTTTTATGTTTATGACGGCTTCTCGTTATTTCTTCAAGTACTTTTATCATGCTATAGTGAATGACGATACCAGGCACAAGAATATTTTGATCTACGGTGCTGGAAAATCGGGTATAATTACTTACAACGCCATCATGAGCAGTACCAACAAAATCGCTGTAGTGGGTTATATAGATCGGGATTTGCGCAAGGTAGGTAAACGCATCAATGGGGTGCCGGTATTTAGCCCCAAGGTGCTCAATCATGAGTTTGTAGACAAATACATGGTAGAGGATGTGATCTTTTCGATACAGGATATAGAACGCAAGCGCTTGCGCGAATTGGTGCAAGAGTTGGTAATCCTCCCATTGAAAGTGAAAATTGTTCCTCCGGTAGATGATTGGATCAACGGAGAGCTGCAATTGTCGCAGATAAAGAATGTGCAGATCGAGGATTTGCTGGATCGTACGCCTATATCTCTAAAAACAGACAATATTGCCAATGAGGTTCGCAACCAAGTCATTTTTGTAACAGGCGGGGCGGGCTCTATCGGTAGTGAAATCGTAAGACAGATTGCCCAATACGACTATAAGTCTTTGGTGGTTATCGATCAGGCAGAATCTGCTTTGTATGATTTGCAACAGGAGCTCAAACAAAATAATTTTTACAATTTTATTCCTATCGTGAGTGATGTGCGCGACAAAAATCGCATGAACTATCTCTTCAACGAATACAAACCCAACTTGGTATTTCATGCTGCGGCATACAAGCATGTGCCACTAATGGAGTACAACTCCTACGAAGCGATCAAAATAAATATTGGGGGCACCAAAAACATGGCAGATTTGGCAGTAGAGCACCATGTAAAAAAGTTTGTACTTATTTCTACAGACAAGGCGGTAAACCCTACCAATGTGATGGGCGCCTCTAAGCGTATTGCAGAAATATACGTGAGCTGTTTGCAACAAAAAAACAAAACCAAGTTTATCACTACCCGATTTGGCAACGTATTGGGATCGAACGGATCTGTAATTCCTTTGTTTAAAAAACAAATTGAAAATGGTGGTCCGCTAACGGTTACCGACAAGGAGGTTACCCGATATTTTATGACCATACCAGAGGCATCACAGCTTGTACTAGAGGCTGGAGCCATGGGACAAGGTGGAGAAATTTTTATATTTGATATGGGAGAATCGGTAAAAATATTCGATCTGGCAAAAAACATGATTCGCCTCTCCGGATTGCAATACCCTACAGATATTGACATAAAAATAACGGGACTAAGACCAGGAGAAAAACTCTACGAAGAATTGTTGGCCAACGGAGAGAACACCTTGCCTACGCACCACAAAAAAATAATGATAAGCAAAACCAGAGAAATGGATTTTGCAACTATCAAATCTCAAATCGAGGAACTAACCGTGAACAATATGTTCTTCAGCAACGATATGGTAAAACTCATGAAAGTGATTGTACCGGAGTTTGTATCTAAAAACTCGATTTTTGAGAAATACGACCAAGCTAAAGACGAAGAAATATCGGTAGATACCGAGAATATTTCACAGAATTAATTAAACCACTTTTTAGATTAATAGTAAATAATGAAGTTTTTTAAACAATTGAACTGGACTAAAACCTTGCTACTGCTTGTTTTGGTAGCAAGTGTTGCTTCTTGCGGCTCTAGAAAAGAAGTTGTATATTTTCAGGATGCCAAAGATTTTGAAACTGTAGTAAATACAGATACTTATGTACCCAAACTAAAGGTAGATGACATTGTCGATATTCATATATCGGTGATGGACATGGAAGCTACGCGAAATTTCAACCTCACTCGCTCTTCTAGAAATGGTGGTGGTGCCAGCGTAGATTACCTTATCGACAAGAATGGAGAAATCGATTATCCGGTTTTGGGGAAGATAAAGTTGGCTGGCTTGTCTATAGAAGAGGCAAAAAAAAACATGCACGACAAACTCCTCACACACTTTAAAGATCCTATTGTAAACATTCGTATCAAAAACTTTAGTGTTACCATCTTGGGAGAGGTAAACCGCCCTGGTGCGTATCCGGTAAACGGAGAGCGTATATCTATCTTGGAAGCCATCGGTATGGCAGGGGATCTTACCCTAAAGGGAAAACGAAACAATATAATGGTAATTCGCGATTTTGAAGGTACCAAAGTATATACCAAAATAGACCTGACTTCCAAGGAGGCTTTCAACTCTCCGGTATTCTATCTTACGCAAAACGATATCGTGTACATAGAACCAAACAAATCTGCTGTGGCTTCGGCCTCTATAGACAATCGTTTGTCTATAGCTGTATCTATTCTTTCGGTGTTGATCACCTCTGCTGTGGTACTGATATCGAGAAACTAAATTGTAGCTAAAAAAGAAATGAACAAAAATAACGATCTCAACCTCAAAGAAATCATCAAAGACTATATCAAGTACTGGTATTGGTTTGCGATTTCTATGGTGCTTGCTCTGATTGTATCCTATATCTATTTGCGATATACTACACCACAATATGCAGCCAATGCCAAAATTCAAATTTTGGAAGAAAAATCCAAATCCTCGGAACTGGCCATACTCGAAGAAATTGATTTTTTGGGAAGCACCAAAACCAATGTGGAAGACGAATTGGAAATCATCAAATCGCTTTCCAATTTTATGGACGTGGTAAAAGACCTCAAGCTCCACATCAACTATCGTCGTGTGGGACGTATATCGGCTTTGGATCTTTATAAAAACGAACCGGTAAAACTCAATTTTATCGAACCGGATTCTATCATTTACAACTCCCAAGGGAGTTTTTATATACAGATCCTATCGGAGTCTACTTTTGGCTTTAGCAACCAGGAGGACGAAAAAATGAAGATGTATACTTTTGGAAACAAGGTAGACACCAAGGTGGGTGGCATCATCATTACGCCCAGAGATGCCAAGACCATCAAAAACCACAAGGGCACCAAGCTCATGGTATCCTTGGCACCGGTAGAACGTGTGGCTCAGGCTTTCAAACGCAAAGTTACCGTGGCCCAAGCTGCCAAAAACTCAAGCATCATCAATCTCGGCCTGAGAGATGCTAGCCTTGTAAGAGCAAAGGATGTACTCAATACGCTCATAAAGGTGTATAACGATAATGCCATCTCGTCCAAAAAAGAAATTTCGGATCGCACGATTAACTTTATCAACGATCGAATTTCCGAAATAGCAGGCGACTTGTCTAATGTAGACCAAACTGCACAGGATTTTCGTACCAAAAACCGCATTACCGATATTGCTTCGGAAGCGAGTATGAACCTCACTGTGGGCTCGGCAAACGAAGACCAAATCAATAACGTAAACACCCAATTGAGTATTGCTAATGCCATGCGCGATTTGGTAGACGACCAGGGCAAATATGAGGTAATGCCTTCCAATATAGGACTAAATGATGCTTCGGTAAATAGCGCAGCAAGCAAATTCAACGAATTGGTCCTAGAACGCGATCGCATGCTCAAAACCATGAATGCGCAAAACCCCATGATCTTGCAACTCAACCAGCAAATCGACGGTATACGAGAAAATATGCGCTCTAGCTTGAGTAGTACCACCGAGAACTTAAATATACAACTCAACAGCCTTCGTGGTAGACAAGCCCGCATAAATAGTAGAATATACGGGGCACCGAAATACGAAAAACAACTCAAAGATATTACCAGAAAACAGGGAACTATAGAAGCCTTGTATCTCTACCTCATGGAAAAACGAGAGCAATCGGGTATCACCCTTGCTTCTACAGCGCCAAAATCCAAACTGGTAGAAGCGGCACATGGTCTGTCCGAATTGCCAGTGGCTCCGAGCAAGTCTATGAGCTTCTTGGCTGCATTGGTGATCGGTTTTATCATTCCATTTAGTGTGATATACGCCTATTATCTTATAGATGACAAAATTCACAATAAACTGCAATTGGAAAAATTGGTTGCCAACCAACCGATATTGGCAGAAATCCCAAAAGTTGGCAATGGAAAAGATGCCAATGCTGTTATCCTCAAAAACGATAGATCCGTGCTCGCAGAATCCTTTAGAATACTGCGTACCAACCTCGACTTTTTGATAAAAACCAACAAAACCAAAGAGCATCCCAACAATGTGGTGTTTGTAAGTAGTAGCGTCTCTGGTGAAGGAAAAACATTTATTGCAAGTAATCTGGCGATAATTTTTGCCAATACCAACAAAAAGGTGCTCCTGATTGGTGCAGATATTCGCAACCCCAAGATGTTTACCTTCCTTAGCAAAAAAGAGTTTGTAACTGGTGCCGAACGTCTCAAACACGCCGGACTAGGGCTTACCGACTTTTTGCACAATGCCAAGGTGAAAAAAGAAGAGATTATCAACCAAAAAGACATGGACGGACACAATATAGATGTGATCTATAGTGGAAAAATACCTCCCAATCCTTCCGAATTGGCTATGAGCGACCGTCTAGGAGAATTGTTGGAATTTGCTAGCAAAAACTATGACTATGTGGTTGTGGATACGGCGCCATTGATGATAGTAACCGATACCCAATTGATGTCCAAACATGCCGATCACCTCATCTATGTGTGTCGTGCTGGAGTTACCGAAAAGCGCGTGATAGAATACCCCTTGAGCCTCGAACAAGATGGCAAAATAAACGGGCTCACCTTCGTGGTAAACAATGTAAAAAGCAACGATCTAGGATATGGCGGCAAATATGGCTATGGATATGGATATGGACAGAAAAAATCTTCCAAATGGAAGTATGTAAAAAAATGGATTCCTAGCAAAAAGTTTCGATAGTACGATCGATTATCGGACGGATAAGTTCTACAGATTTTGGTTTTAAAACCACCTCCTTTAGCTTACCGAGTTGCCGCATATTGTGCACATCCGATCCAAAATAATCTATTTGGCCTTCTTCCATCAGGGAGAAGGCTGTTTTTTGTATACTGCTGCCGTAGTACTCCCCCAAGGAAAGCAAATTGAGCTGCATCTGTACGCCCAAACTCTTATAATGTGGGATAAGCTGTGGCTTGTGACGCAAATACGAATAACGCTCGGGATGTGCCAATATCGGTATATAATCCTTGGTACTGATGGCATACACCATTTCTTCAAAATTGATAGAAGGGTGTAAATACGACATCTCTACCAGCAAATAATCTTTGTGCAATGGCATGATATGCTCCTTTTCCAATATCGTTTCGAACATATCGTCTATCATATGCTCTGCTGCGGCATCCAATTGCATCAAATGCAAGCCCTCGTGTCGGAGTATCTCGTCTTGCACTAGCTGATGGGCATCGTAGATAGTCTTGGGCGTATTGGGGTGTATCTCCCCCATGATATGTGGAGTGCATATACATTTTTTTACCCCAAAACCCTGCATCTCCCAAAGCAGTTCTATGCTTTGCTGCAAATGGCGAGCACCATCGTCTATGCCCGGAAGTATGTGGTTGTGTATATCCACAAAACCCGGCAACTGGTCTACCAAATAGATCTTTTTTCTAAATATTTGAAACATCTCAATGCCCGAAATTCCATTCGGAAGGATTGTACTATTTGCTAAAAAATAGTATGGTTGCTATTAATCCTTACAAATGTAATCATTTTCTCTAAGCCGCTCCCTATACATGGAAGAGGGATATAGCAAATGCACTTCAAAAACCGCTCCCTATTACTTCTTTTTCGTATCGGTAGGAATATCATACCAAATATCGTCGATGCAAGTGGGGCTAACAGCTAGGAACTTTTAGAGACCTCCAATAAAACCCTAGAATTGCATAGCCGATATTCTGCAATAAACTTCCGCATTCTGGAGC
Organism: Flavobacteriaceae bacterium; assembly: GCA_025800395.1. GTDB lineage: Bacteria > Bacteroidota > Bacteroidia > Flavobacteriales > Flavobacteriaceae > JAOXRU01. Next base: position 20,946 of record JAOXRU010000345.1, on the reverse strand, counting down.
ACAAAAAAGGGGCGTATGGGATACGCCCCCCTTTGTTAATTTCCTTGTTCTATATATTCTTTTAAACCCATAGCCTAGTATTTCTGGGCTATGGCCCAATTTCTTTTTTAAAACGCTTTTCGATTCCAAGAATAGGCATATATAAATAAAAATTCTCAATGGCACCTGCACATTGGTATAGTCGATACGGACTACCCAACACTTTTTTGAGATCTTCGATGGGCTTTTTGCTCCCCAATACAGAAGACAAAGGGGCTTGAAATGCTGCTTCAAATGCTTCGAAACTCGCTCCCTTATTGGCTACTTGCCAATGATAAATAGCACTATATACTGTCTGAGATCCCTCAAATCTGGCTGTAGCATCGACCGATATACTACTGTCTTTGATTTTCAACTGCTCCAATTCGAGTTGCGACATAGGAGATATCCTTTCTCCTTCCGCATTCAGATTTACAAACTGCAATTCCACATCTTCTGGCAAATTATCCAAATTCAACACCAGCTTATTGTCAAACAAATCCACAACATCTATCTCATAATTGCCCATACGTAACGTCTTTCCCTTGTCTTCGGGCCCTATTCTTACCCAAAGATAATTGGTAACAAAACCAACAAGGAAATACAAGTTACCAGTGATCCCCTTGCTGTCCTTGGTATCTTTTATTGGAAAGCTAGCATTTAGGGTTCTCTTGGTCTTGTGGTAACTCTCGCCATGCGCTATGCCCGTTTGAAAGCTACTTCCAAAGCCCAAAAAACCTTCTCGCTGTACTTCCTTCTCTTTTCCTTGCAAATCGTAAAGCCTAGAATCGCTGATGCGCACATGCAACATATCCATCAAAGCGTTGCCGCTCTCTGCAAAGGGAAACTCCGACTCGAGCTTCACCACCCAAGAGCCAAAACTACCCGCCTCGACCTTTGCGCTGGAGTGCTGTATCAAACTATCTAGAGATTGCTGCAACTGACCGCGCTTGGGAGAATCGTTCTCCCATGCCAAACGATAGCTGCTGTCTATGCTAGTGTACAGCTCTTGAGTTGCAAATACATCCTTGGTGGTACCATAGAGCAATGCCTTGTAAAATTCTAGCATCTCCTGGTCAAATACTTCTTGCTCTTGCGCACCTATTTGGCAAGTCCAAAAAACCAATATACAAATCATGAGCTGCTTCATGCCTATAAGTAGATAAAGCCAAAGCCCAGAGAAAACGCCCTACTTAATTCTCACTACCTTAGCGCCCTCTGGGTTTGAACTATATTTCTTGTTTACAACACAAAATCTTCTACCAACTGCATCACCTCCGCTTGGTTTTTGTACTGAGAAATCAACAAATCTTTGATGCCTTTCCCAATCTCTTTCATTTCATCCAGACTGCGGCTGCGCTTCAAACGCAATTTCTTGAAAACCTCCTTTTGTGCTTCGGTTTCCATATTCACATTCTCCAAGGCACGATAAAGCGCTTCTAAACCCGACACGGTAATCCATTGGTTGGCAGGATTGTAATTTGCACCAAGACTATTGCACAAACGGGTGATATGATCCAAATCCATCAACCGAATGTCATAAGTGGTTAAATGTTGCTTCTTTTTTGCTGGCTCCTTGGCCGTTTTGTCCTCAGTAGGCGTAGCTTCCTTAGAAACTGTAGCGGCCAAGACCTTGTGTTGTGGCCCTCGCATACGACGTATGGTCTTTTGCACCTTCACCGCCGTCTCTCCCAAGTCTTGCGAACTACTGTTGAGCTGCTTGTTGATCAAGGTCAAACGCTTCATCAGCGAATCCGAATTGCTATTGTACATCTTCAGACGCTTATCTACCAAACCCTCTTTTTGGGTTTCGGCATCCTGCAAGGCTTTATGATCGGATATACCTTGCCCAATTACCGATAGAAAATGTGCCACTGTTCGCTGAGAATCCGTGGGCTGAAAACTTTCTAACTTCTGCAGCTTCTGCGCAAATCGCTTGTATCTCGCCAATTTGTTTTCGATACGATTCGAGGAATTAAATTTCATGATTTCTACTTTTTATATCGTCGCTATGCAACGAAAATGATATCCCAAAGTAACAACAATAAATTACAATTTGTAAGAATTATCTTATTTTTGTTGCGAAATTGCGTACTCATGTATGTCAAACCTAAACGATATGTTGTATATATTCTTTTGCAGTACAATGGTACTTTTTGCGGTAGGATATCTATAAATACCATAGGCACATATACCGATCGAAAACCGCAAAAACAACAATCAATTCCATATATTTAAAAGTATATAGACCAGCCAAAAAAGTAACTAAGGCATATATTTTTCTATAGCTAAAAAAACAATAGCCTGTCTTAGAGGTATTTTTTTTCTTGGTGCACCAATACAGCCCTCCATTCCAAAACAACTTTTGTATATATGCCTTCCAATTGTATTATAATTGTATCTTTATAGTACAAACACTAGCCAGTTTTTGTCAAAAAAATACTGGACAAAGCACTAACTATATGCGTACATTTATATTTCTACTATTTCTCCCCCTTATCCTATGGGGACAAACCGATACCGAAGTCATTCTCTTCGATATCCACCTACAAGAAGACGGCACCTATGCCATCAGCAATCCCGAAAATATTTCTTCCAACCCAGGCTATGACAACCAACCCTCTTTTGTAGACAACGAAAATCTACTCTTTGCCAAAACCCGCAACAAGCAGACCGATATTGCCTTATATCATATCCCTTCCAAAAACACCATTTTTAAAACCAATACCCCAGGAGGAGAATATTCGCCCACGCCCATGCCCAATGGCAAAGAAATTTCGGCCATCAGACTCGACCCAGATGGCAAGCAATTGCTCTATGCATACCATATGCGAAACAAAGGATCTAGACCCATATTCGATACCATGAAGGTCGGGTACCACGTATGGGTAGACAATCGCAATCTGGTGTCCTTTGTACTGACCAACCCCAATTCCTTGGTGATTTCCAATCTCAAAAAAAGAAAAAACTACACCATAGAAAGTGGCATCGGCCGCTCTTTGCAGCGCATTCCCAATAGCGAACAAATCAGTTATATCAAAAAAGAACTGGGGAGCAACCGCATTATGGCTTTGGACGTGTTTAAAAAAGAAAAAACCAAAATCGCCAACCTCCCCCCAGAGGTAGAAGATATATGCTGGACTCCAAAAGGACATATACTCATGGGGGATCAAAACAGCCTCTATCAGCTATTGCCCAACAAAGACAAAAACTGGAAACCCATTGCCAATATGACCGAATTTGGCCTCAAAAATATTACCAGACTAGCCGTGAGCCCCGATGGCAAAAAACTCGCCCTGGTAGCAGAAGTAAATCCCGAAGCTATCGTAGACAAACAATACGACGCCTTTCAAAACGGCAACTATGCAGACTTCGAAAAATACTTCGACAAAAATATACAAGTGGCCTACTATCCGTGCGATATAAAGGTAAAAGGCTTACAAGCTTTCAAAAATGCCTTCCAAAGGTTTTTTACAGAAAAACGCTCCCTAGACATCATCAATAGAACCGTGCAAGGCAACAAGGTCATCGACCAATTAAAAGCCCAAACCGTAGATGGGGAAATCTACAACACCACCATACTCGAAGTAAAAAACGCCAAAATCATCAAAATCACTTACATCTGGTAAACAAACAACGCTATGAAAAAATATATCCTCCTCACCATCTTATATAGCTGCTGCAACTTTGCAATGCAGGCACAATCCGATAGCAAGCTATACGACATCATTGCCAATATCTCCCAAGAAAGACTGGCCACAGACATCAAAATACTAGCCGATTTTGGCACCCGACACACCCTGTCCGACACCATCTCCAATACCCGAGGCATAGGCGCTGCTCGTAGATGGATCCTAAAAGAATTCGAAAAAATAAGCGCCGATTGTAATGGCTGCCTAGAGGTGTTTTATCAAAAAAACTTCTTTGAGAAAAACAATCGCCGACTCACCCGAGATGTATGGATCAACAATGTAGTGGCCATACAAAGAGGCACCCACAATCCCAATAGCTTCATCATTATGAGTGGGGATATCGATAGTAGAAATACCGACCCCAACAATTTTACCAAAGATGCCCCAGGTGCCAACGACAATGCTAGTGGCATGGCAGGCGCTATAGAAGCAGCTAGAGTCTTGAGCAAATACAAGTTTAAGAATAGTATCGTATATGTAGGCTTATCTGGGGAAGAACAAGGCCTTTTTGGAGGAAAAGGATTAGCCAAATACGCCAAAGACCAACAATGGAACATCATCGGTGTACTCAACAACGACATGATCGGAAACATCCAAGGAGTAGATGGGGTGATAGACAATAGAAGCTTTCGCATCTTCTCCGAACCTACCCCTCCTACCGAAACAGAACAACAACGCAAGGCAAGACGCTTCTATGGTGGGGAAGTAGATGGTATCTCCCGACAGCTGGCACGCTACGTACACAAAACCACCAAAACCTATATGCCAGAAATGAACCCCATGATGGTATACAGGCTAGACCGTTTTGGAAGAGGTGGACACCACAGACCATTCAACGATGAAGGATTTGCAGGTATCCGCATCATGGAAACCCACGAAAATTACACCCAACAACACCAAGATATCCGCAACGAAAATGGTATCGAATACGGCGACAAATACAAATTTGTAAACATGCCCTATGTAAAAAAACTCACCGCTGTAAATGCCATCAATCTGGCTGCAATAGCCCAAGCGCCTTTGTCTCCCAAAAATGTGGCCATAGGTGGCGCAGTAGCACCAGCAGCTGTATTGCAATGGGATGCTGTAAAAGGAGCAGTAGGCTATAAAATATATTATAGACTCACCACCTCCCCTACCTGGGACAATGCTGTTTATATAAAAGGAAAAACCTCCCATACCCTAAAAGGTATTGTGGTAGACAATTTCTTCTTTGGGGTAGCTGCCGTAGGGGCAGATGGGGCAGAAAGCATCGTCTCCTTTCCCTCCAAGGTGATTCGATAAAAAATACCATTTTTTTACCGTTTCTTTGCAGCCAATCTCCAGTGAAATGAAAAAAGATAAAAAGCAAGCTGCTGTTGGTTTTATATTTATCACCTTATTGTTAGATGTGATAGGTTGGGGAATTATAATTCCGGTTATACCCAAACTAATTACAGAGCTTATTCATGGCGATTTGTCCGAAGCTGCTCGAATTGGTGGCTGGCTCACCTTTGCATATGCCATTACCCAGTTTGTGTTTGCGCCTATAATTGGCAACCTCAGCGATAGATACGGAAGACGACCTGTACTACTAGCTTCTCTGTTTGCATTTTCTCTAGATTATGTGTTATTGGCATTTGCTCCTACCATTAGCTGGTTGTTTATAGGACGAATCCTTTCTGGGATAACCGGGGCAAGTGTCACTACTGCTGCTGCCTATATAGCCGATGTGAGTAGTAGCGAAAATAGAGCCAAAAACTTTGGCCTCATTGGGGCTGCTTTTGGACTTGGATTTATCATAGGACCTGTTATCGGTGGGTTTTTGGGACAATATGGTTCTAGGATTCCATTTTATGCCACCGCCATACTATGTATGCTCAATTTTCTTTACGGCTATTTTATACTACCCGAATCTTTACCAAAAGAAAAACGCAGAGTTTTTCATTGGAAAAGAGCCAATCCTATAGGCAGCTTTGTACATCTCAAAAAATATCCGATTATTATCGGACTAGTCTTGGCGGTATTCTTTCTGCATACTGCTTCCCATGCGGTACATAGCAATTGGGCTTACTTTACCATGTTTCAATTCGATTGGGACGAAAAAATGGTAGGGTATTCCTTAGGGGTTGTTGGCCTATTAGTAGCACTGGTACAAGGGGTGCTTATACGTTGGATACACCCCAGACTGGGAAATAAAAAAAGTATCTTCCTAGGACTATTGTTTTATTTAATAGGCATGATATTATTCGCTGTGGCTTATGAGAGTTGGATGATTTTTGTTTTTTTGATCCCATATTGCCTAGGAGGCATCGCAGGACCAGCTCTACAAGGAGTTATTTCCAACCAAGTACCAGACAACGAGCAAGGAGAAATACAAGGCACCCTTACCAGCCTTATGAGTGCCTCGGCTATCATTGGGCCACCCATTATGACAGGAATGTTCTACCAATTCACCAAAAAAGAAGCCACTTATGTCTTCGCAGGAGCTCCCTTTGTTTTTGGGGCGCTTCTCTTAGCAGTGAGTATGCTTCTCGCTTTTTATTCTTTCAAAAAACACAAAATAGATTAAACAGCCGTAGCGAACACCTTGGCTCCTATGGGTCAATTCCTTCTTCTACCTCTTCGGCTCTCCATCATCTTTTTATAGGTCGCCAGTTGGTCCTCGGTTAGTATTTTTGCTAAGGATACTTGATAATCTGCCCTAATTTTTTTCATAGCCTTCCTATCTCTATCCGCATTTTCTCGCCAAACCTGCAAAGACTGCATATAGGTTTTATTTACCTCCAAGAGAGGAATCACCTGATCCTTCTTCACATCCAAGAACTCCACCATACGATCGGTAAGCATCTTGGCACGCTCTCCAGGCGTTTGCTTATTCCAATTTCCGCCTCCTCTGACTGAGTGGCGCTCAGATGCTTCTCTGTCCTCTCTCTCTTCCCATTCTTGACTATACAACTTATTGGTACTAACAAGGGCAAACATCAGTAGCGCACTTATCCATATATTTTTGTACATGATCCTCGTTTATATACTAAGACCACCTACAAGCAAAAAGGTTTAAAAAAGAGGATAGATTACAATTTGGTTTGCAATACGCTCAAGCAAATTTTGATCCCCTGTTTGATATTCCCTATACGAATATTCTCATTCGGGTTGTGCTGGTTGTTGTCCATATTCACCATAGGCACAATCACCGTAGGCAAATCCAATACGTTTATAAGAGGAATGATGGGCACCGTACCCCCCATCATGCGAATACTTATAGGCTTTTCTCCAAAAGTCCGCTCTAGGTTTTCTCGCAGCTTACGCCCAAAGTCAGCCTCCGGACTGGTGCGAAAAGCATTTACTGCACGGGATCTATCAAACCGTACAATTTTATCAAATTGTAAACGCTCTTCCATAGTTGGGGCGCTATCCAAAACTTTATAACCTGCTTGTTTCAAATGCGCTGCCACTCTATCCAATTGTATCTTTCCACTTATTTCTGGTACCAATCGCAAATCCAAATAAGCCGTAGCAGTCTCTGGTATGATCGTCTTCAATCCCGCACCCTTCCAAGAAGTGCCTATCTGCCGCACATTCAAGGTCGGATACTGCAAAGCCTCCTGATAGGTGCTCCCTACCGATTCTGCCTTAGCAATCCCCAGCTTCCGATTAAAAACCGCCGCATCATAGGGCACAGTCTCCAATATCTCTCTATCCTTTGCTGCTAAGTGTACCCCTTTATAATAATCTTTTATCTGTACCTTTCCGTTTGCATCCTTCATCCCGCCCAACAATTGCGCCAATCCAAAAACCGGATTGGGAACATAATTGCCAAAATGCCCACTATGCTGTGGCAATGCAGATCCGTAAGTCGTAATTGCGCAAGTAGCTATTCCTCTACACCCAAATGTTAATGTAGGCCGATTGCTATCGTGCATAGGTCCATCCATTACCACAAAATAATCTGCGGCATATGTCGATTTATACTGCCCTATCGTAGACAACAAAGCCGAACTCCCATACTCCTCCTCCGGATCAAAAATCACCTTCACATTAAAACGAGGTTTTTTATTCTTTGCCTCCAATATCTGCAAGGCCTTTATAAACATAAGTATGGGTGCCTTATCATCTGCCGCAGCCCGAGCATATATCCGCCAGTCCATATCCAACGCACCATCCAAGCGCGCCCAATCCAAAGTCTGCCATGCACCATCCGCATCCTGCTCCTTCAGCACCGGTACAAACGGATCTTCCTGATCCCAATTCGTTGCATCTGCCGGCTGCCCATCGATATGAAAATAAAACAAAACCGTAGGCAATCCCGCATCATATACCTTCTCACAAAACAATATAGGCAAGCTAGAAGAAGCCAACTGATGGGTACGATACCCCATCTTTTTATAATGCGCCTCCACCCAGTTTATATTTTGCAGCATAAGCGCCCGATCCTTTGGCAAATTCGCCATAGACACAAATGCCCTATGTTCCTTCAAAGTCTCCCGAAAACCCGATTCGATGGCCATATCCATCCAGTCCTGCGCATGCCCCCAAGCGCAAGCAGCAAAAAGTATTAAGCTAAAAAAAGATTTCATCTATAGTGTACTATGGTTATAAGATCTCTAAAATACAATTTTATTTCTTTGGGCGTATCCCTCTTTCGTTCCCACTACAGAGGGTCGGGTCATCCGCTTGTAGTTTTTGACTATAAAAAAGTATCCCTACGGCTGCGGGGGCTTCCTCTGGTCGCCTCCTCCCTCTTGGGCTACATATTTTTTATAGCCAAAAAGCTATCGCTACTACCCCTTACGCAACACAACCAACAAAAAAAGTCCTCCAAAAAACGGAAGACCTTTTTATAATACCATTTCCGTTTTAAAATGCCCTTAAAAGAAACAGATGATTTTTGTTCTGAAATAGAAAGGAAAAAAGCGCTATTTATTGGGGTGATTTTAAACTAGAAATGGTATAACCTTTAAAAACAGTTTACTCTACAGCAAAACTCTTGGTTTCTTTAAAAAGATGGATCTCCAAAGCTTCTATAGCCTCCTTATAACTTGGCCACTGCTCCTTATAGAAGGTATTGGTCTTCTCTAGTGCAGCCTCCAAATCTTTCTTGGCAAAATCCATCAATCGACGCTCGGTAGCAGTAATACCTGTCTTGCGGCTACCTACATACCAGCTCGCTTGTTGTAAACGCTGCGCTACCGTTATCTCCGGATTGCGGGTTATCCCTTGTCGCTTATCCTCCTTGCCTACATATACCGCTATAATACTATCTATAGATTTGGTGATATCATTGCTTTGTTTGATGGCTTCTTTAAACTTCTTTTTATCTAGCTTCTTCAATTTTCCAGCATACTCCTTTGCAGTAGCCTTGCTTTCTATCAATTGTTTGAGTGCCTTTCCTGCAGTGGCAGTATACTTTTCTATTGTTTTGCTGTGGTCATACACTTCCTTCACAGCCTGTGCATGATATGGTATACGAGGATCTGGCTTCACCGTCACCTTGGTAGAAGCAGTATGCGCTCCGTAGGTAAATGTTATGGTATATGTACTAGGCAACACCCTTACCCCTCTTGGCTCCCACTTCTGCTTGCGCATCGTTCTATTCAAGCGGGCAGTTCCCTTCTCTGTCATATCCCAATACACACGATGTAGTCCGTTCTTCTTTGGCGTCTTCCATTTCAAAGTGCGTATCAATCGCTCTCCGTCATACACCTGCATTTTTATGCTGTCGTATTTTGGTTTTTTCTCTTTCTCTATAGCCGCCTTTTTATCTTTTCTAATACTGTCTTTTTTGAGCGGCTTCACCTTGTTCAAATAGTAAGTAAGCATCGCACCACCACGTTTGTTGGTACCTGCATACATCGCATCTGCCCCAAATCTACTACCTGTAGGTTGCTGATATGCCGCCTGAAAGGCATCTGGCGCTGCAAAGGTTTCTATGTTCTTTTGCAACAAAGATGCATTTTTTGCAATGGCGCGTAGTGGACGAATATCATCCAATACCCAAGCCGCTCTTCCAAAGGTACCTATAATCAAATCGTGTTCTCTGGGATGTATAACCAAATCCTTGGTAGATACCGTAGGAAAATCTTTGTTGTTCCACTTTTGCCACTTGGCACCAGCATCAAAAGAAACATACAAGCCATCATCGGTACCCAAAAACAGCAAATTCGACTCCTCCGGATCTTCCACTATAGAAAGCACATAGCTCTGTACATCCTTGGCATCTACAATACGCTCCCAAGTTTTTCCATAGTTCTTGGTTCTATAAGCATATGGCGTATAGTTAAATCTTCTATAGTCGTTGGCTACCAACAAAGCTTCTCCTTTATTTTTATTAGACGCCTTTATTTGGGTTATCCACGAACCAGCAGGCAATCCTTTGAGTCCTCTGCTCACATCTGTCCAATTGCCTCCACCATTCTGAGTGATATGCACCCTACCATCGTCCGAGGCAGCCCAAAGCATGTCTTTTTCTAAAGGCGAAGGCTCTATGACCAACAAAGTGCAGTGATTCTCTGCCCCAGTAGCATCCATCGTCAACCCGCCACTCTCGCTTTGTTTTAGCTTCGACTTATCATTGGTGGTCAAATCGCCCGAAATCACTTTCCAAGTCAATCCCTTATCGGTACTCTTGTGCACAAACTGAGAACCAAAATACACCGTGCTATTATCAAACGGATCTTGTGCAATAGCTGCATTCCAGTTAAAACGCAATTCCACCTTAGGATCAGGATGTGTTGGCCTTACACCATAGTTATTACCTGTCTTATGATCGTAGCGCATTACGTATCCCTGCTGACTCATCGCATAACCAAATTGCGAATCGTCTACATCTGGTATCACATCAAATCCGTCTCCAAAGGCAATCTCTTGCCAGTAGCTATTTCGTATTCCTTGTACCTTCCATACAAAAGCCGGACCTCTCCAACTCCCGTTGTCTTGCATCCCGCCGTATACATTGTAAGGATATTCGTTGTCTACCGCTATATGATAAAACTGTGCCACGGGTATATTACCGATAAAACGCCAAGTTTTTCCACCATCTTTGGTAATATTCAAGCCTCCGTCATTTCCATCTATCATAAACTTCCCATTCTTTGGATGTATCCACCAAGCGTGATGATCGGGGTGCACCCCATTGCTCACCCCGTAGGCTGGCATCAATTGCTTAAAACTCTTTCCACCATCCTCAGAAACATTCACATATGTAAATATGGAATACAAACGATTCGCATTCTGCGAGTCTACATAAATCTCAGAATAATAAAAAGGTCGATTTCCTATATGATTCTTATCATTGATTTTTTTCCACTTAAATCCGCCATCGATAGATTTGTACAAAGCATTCTTCTTCGATTCTACCAAAGCATAAATCACATTGGGACTACTGGGGGCTATAGCTACGCCTATTCTCCCTAAGTCTCCTTTGGGAAAACCTTCTTTTTCTGTTATCTTCTTCCAGTTTTCGCCACCATCGTGTGTAATATACAAACCACTTCCTTTGCCTCCCGATTTAAAAAACCAAGGATCTCTCTTGTGCTCCCACATAGCGGCAATAAGCTTGTTGGGATTCTCCGGATCCATTACCAAATCCGCAACTCCTGTCTTATTGTTTACAAACAAGATCTTATTCCAGGTTTTTCCGCCATCCGTAGTTTTATACACTCCCCTCTCTGGATGTACTCCCCAAGGACTTCCTATAGCACCTACATATACCACATCTGGATTGGTTGGGTCTATTACTATACGATGTATATGGCGGGTGTTTTCCAAGCCCATAGACACCCAATGCTTTCCGCCATCCAAAGATTTGTACACACCAAATCCGCCATTGAGACTATTTCTAGGATTTCCCTCTCCTGTTCCAGCCCAAATCACACTAGGATTACTTTGTTGTATGGCTACTGCACCAATAGAAGCAGTCAACTCCTTATCAAATATGGGCTCCCAAGTAACGCCACCAGAGGTAGATTTCCACATCCCTCCAGATGCCGTACCAACGTACATCACATCGGTATTGTTTTCTACTACATCTATGGCAGTTATCCGTCCACTCATTCCCCCTGGACCTATATTTCGAGGTTTGACATCTTGCAACAACTTCATATCGAAGTCTTGTGCAAATAAGGATACGCTTACAAGTAGCAAGCATATACCAAGTACCTTATTCTTCATAGTTTAAGTTATTAGTTTTTTAGCCAAATACAACGCTTATAATCAGGTGTATTTGTTTATAGCATTGTTAGTTGCATAAAAGTACAAAAAAGGTGCAGCTAAAATCATAAATATTTGTTAACAGAAAGCCGGGAAATATCAAATAGAAATTACGCTAACTAATAAATGATTTACTCAAAAATACAGTATCCAATTTACAGCAATTTAAATCTACTCAAAAAAGACACTTTTTATATCATAAACTTATGCAAATATATTGTTTTCTGTATCCGATTTTTTTTACTTTTAATCCCGACAATTCATAAGAATATGACACAAAAACTTTACCTCACATTTCTAGTGATTTGTATGTTTTCTTGTAGGGATACATTAAAAATTCCGAAAGACAATATCGTACAGCGCTTTATAGAGTCTCCAAAAGATATGATGTATGAACCAATGATGTCGCCTATAGACACTTTTGTTGCTGTTGCAGATAAGCTGGCCGATAAAAGGGTTGTTTTTCGCAAAAGCAAAGCAGATAGTTTGATGCAGCTCACCAAGGAATATAGCCATGCAGTAATCGTGGTGGAAACCCATACGATTGTAAAACTAGAGAAGCTAGATAGTTGTCAACAATCCGGCGCATGGAAAACCTGTATGCCTTTGGGTGTAGGATATATAAAAAAGAAGTCCGACAAGCATCGCAAAATGCGATTCCAAAAAGGCAATATTCAGTATATTATCGGCACTCCGGATAGCCAAACAAGAATCATGTACTTCTTTCGATAAGCATCCACGTCTCGCTTTGTCTTTCCAAATCGTATACCCTTTCAAAATAAAAATGGTATAACAGAAAAAGACCCGATTCCAATGCTGGAATACAGGTCTTTTCATCAAGAGTAAATTCGGTTTGCGTATGCCCCAATATTTTAGAAGCAGTACTTATTTTCTTCCGATATTTTTTCGGCCACCATGGTACGAAGTGCTACCACATTTGGCATTTCATAATATTTGGTGAAACGTTTGAGTCCCATCAACATCATGCGCTGCTCATCTCCTTCCGAAGAAGAAATAATAGCTTCTTTCCCTTTGGTGATAATATGCTCTACGGCATCAAACAAATATAATTGACTCATCGCAATCTGGTATTTTTGCTTGTCTTCACCAAATCGTTTTACGTTTTTCTCTGTTCTCAAAATCGCAGACTCGACCATATAGATCTCAATAAGAATATCGGATACTGCCATCAACAATTGTTGGTGTTCTTCCAACTGCGGACCGTACTTCTGTACACCAGCACCAGCAATCATCAGGAAAACTTTTTTCAAATTTTTGACAATGGCTTTTTCTTGTGCAAACAGTTCGCTAAAATCTGGTGTGTCAAAAGAAGGAATCCCCATGAGTTCGTCTTTCACTGCCATAGCAGGATTCAACAAATCTACATGTCCTTTCATAGCTTTTTTGATCAACATACCTACAGCCAACATACGGTTGATTTCGTTGGTACCTTCATAAATTCTAGAAATACGTGCATCTCTCCAAGCAGATTCCATAGGCGCCTCGGCAGAAAAGCCCATTCCTCCATAAATCTGTATTCCTTCGTCTGTACAATTCTGAATATCTTCAGAAACAGCAACCTTCAAAATAGAACATTCTATGGCAAACTCTTCTACCCCTTTCAACTCCGCATCTTGGTGACTACTTCCTTCTTGTACACGTATGGCAATACGATCTTCTATATCTTTAGCTGCTCTATAAGTAGCAGATTCTCCTACATAGGCAGAAGTTGCCATATTAGCCAATTTGGCTTTAATCGCACCAAAATTGGCGATAGGCGTTTTAAACTGTACACGCTCATTGGCATATTTTGCAGCTTCGGTAGTGGTTCTGCGTTGTGCGTCTAAACATGCTGCTGCTAACTTGATTCGCCCAACATTGAGTGCGTTCATAGCAATTTTAAATCCGTTACCACGCTCAGAAAGCATATTATCTACAGGCACCTTGGTATTATTGAAAAACACCTGACGTGTAGAAGAACTGTGAATACCCAATTTGTGTTCTTCTTCTCCTAGAGTAATACCATTCTCTGGATCGTTCTCTATGATAAATCCAGTAATATTTTTGTCATCTTCGATACGGGCAAAAACAATAAACAACTTGGCAAAACCGGCATTGGAAATCCACATTTTTTGACCATTGATGAGGTAGTGTTTTCCGTCTTCGGTCAACTCTGCTTTGGTTTTTCCGCTATTGGCATCTGACCCTGCTCCTGGCTCGGTAAGACAGTAGGCACCAAACCATTCGCCTGAGGATAGCTTTGGCACATATTTTTGTTTCTGTTCTTCTGTTCCATAAAGCGTTATCGGCATGGTTCCAATTCCAGTATGTGCTCCAAAAGCAGTACTAAACGATCCGGTAGCACCCGAAATATAATCACACACCAATACGGTTGAAACAAAGCCCATCCCCATACCTTCGTATGCTTCAGGCACCGCTACACTCAACAATCCGAGTTCCCCAGCCTTTTTCATTGCCTCCTCGGTAAGGGCGTAATCTTTGCTCTCAAAACGATCTTTATGTGGCCACAACTCACGATCTGTAAACTCCGATACCGTATCGCGCATCATGGTTTGCTCCTCAGAAAAATCTTCTGGTGTAAAAATTTCTTCACTTGTGGCGTCTTTTACCAAAAACTGTCCACCTCTTATTTTGTCACTCATCTTATTTGAATTTTAAATGTTGAATGTTTTATTTCAAAAACTCGAATATTCCGGCCGCTCCTTGCCCAGTACCCACACACATGGTAACCATACCATATTTGTTTTTCATATCGCGCTTGCGCATTTCATCAAACAACTGTACCGATAATTTGGCTCCTGTACATCCTAATGGGTGACCTAGCGCAATTGCCCCTCCATTTACATTAATGATATCTGGATTAAGACCTAACTCGCGAATTACCGCTAACGATTGCGAAGAAAAGGCTTCGTTTAGCTCTATAAGATCGATATCGCTTTGTTTTAGTCCTGCTTGTTTTAAGGCTTTTGGAATTGCCTTTACGGGACCAATACCCATAATTCGCGGTGGTACACCAGCAGCTGCGTAGTTAACCATGCGGGCAACTGGTTCTAGGTTTAATTCTTTTACCATGTCCTCACTCATTACCAATACAAATGCCGCTCCATCGCTCATTTGGGAGGAGTTACCAGCAGTTACACTTCCTCCTGCTGCAAATACGGGACGTAACTTGTTTAAGGTAGCAATATTGGTGCCTTTTCTGGGTCCTTCGTCGGTATCTACCGTATAAGAACGTGTAGCTTTTTTACCATTGGCATCTAAATAGGTTTCTTCGATATCTATCGGAACAATTTGGTCTTTAAACTTTCCTTCCTCTAGTGCCTTTAATGCTTTCATATGGCTATTGTAAGCAAACTCATCTTGATCCTCACGAGAAACTTTATACTCGTTGGCAACCGCTTCCGCAGTAAGTCCCATTCCCCAATAGTAATCTTCTTTACCATCTTTTGCCAAAGCATAATCTGGTGTTGGTTTATATCCTCCCATTGGAATATAACTCATACTTTCTGATCCGCCTGCAATAATACAATCTGCCATACCAGCTTGGATCTTTGCGGTAGCGATACCAATAGTCTCCAAACCAGAAGCACAATAACGGTTTACGGTGACCCCAGGTACATCTTCTACTTGAAGCCCCATTAGAGAAATTAAACGTGCCATATTGAGCCCTTGCTCCGCCTCTGGCATGGCGTTACCCACAATAACATCGTCTATACGGGTTTTGTCGAGCTCTGGAACTTTCTCCATCATATAAGAGATGGTCTCCGCTGCTAACTCGTCTGGTCTTTTAAATCGGAACAAGCCACGAGGTGCTTTTCCCACCGCAGTTCTATACGCTTTAACTATATATGCTGTTTTCATAATTTTCTGATACTTTTTTAGTTACGTAAAGGTTTACCCGTCTTTAACATATGCTGAATACGCTCCAAGGTTTTGCGTTCGGTACAAAGCGATAAAAATGCTTCTCTTTCTAAATCCAACAAATATTGCTCAGATACTTTGGTAGGCGCAGATAAATCTCCACCAGCCATAACATAAGCTAGCTTGTTCGCAATTTTCTTATCGTGCTCAGAGATATACTTCCCTGCTTCCATGCTATCGGTTCCAACCAAGAACATACCCAAAGCTTGTTTACCTAGTACTTTTACATCGGTTCTTTTAATTGGTTTGGTGTATCCTGCCTCGGCCATTAGAAGCGCGTGTTTCTTAGCTTGCATGATCTGACGATCTTTGTTCACCACCACCACATCTTTGCCGTGTTGCAATAATCCTAAATCAAATGCTTCGTAGGCAGATGTAGACACCTTTGCCATTCCAATTGTTAGGAAATACTCTTGTAGTCGATTTAGCTCTACATCATTTTTTTGGAAGGTATCCGCAGCACGCAAGGCCATCTCTTTAGATCCTCCTCCACCTGGGATTACACCTACTCCAAATTCTACCAAGCCCATATAAGTTTCTGCAGCAGCTACTACCTTATCGGCATGCAACGAAAGTTCGCACCCACCGCCTAATGTCATGGCATGTGGTGCAACAACTACTGGTATAGAACTATAGCGTGCGCGCATCATGGTGTTTTGGAACATACTTATAGCCATATTTAGCTCGTCGTACTCTTGTTCCACCGCCATCATAAATATCATTCCAATATTGGCTCCAACGGAGAAATTAGCTCCTTGGTTTCCAATTACCAAACCTTGGAAGTCCTTCTCAGCTAGATCATAAGCTTTATTCAAGCCTTGCAATACTCCTCCACCGAGGGTATTCATTTTAGATTGGAATTCTAAATTTAAAATACCATCGCCCAAATCTTCGATTACCGAATCTCCGTTGGTCCATACCTGCTTAGTTTGGCGAATATTATCTAAAATAATAAAGGCATCTTGCCCTGGCTTTTTAGTCTGTGCCTTGGCAGGAATATCGTAGTAATAAGTAAAACCTTCTTTTACGGTGTAAAAATTGGTAACACCTGCACTTACCATTTCAGATACCCAAGCACCTACTTGCAATCCTTCTGCTTCGATAAGTTCCAATCCTTTCTCCACACCAACGGCATCCCAAATTTCGAATGGACCATTCTCCCATCCAAATCCAGCCTTCATCGCATCGTCTATACGGTACAATTCGTCTGAAATTTCTGGTATACGATTGGATACATAGGCAAACATGGCGGCAAAATTCTTTCTGTAAAACTCGCCAGCCTTATCTTTTCCTTTGATCAAGACCTTAAATCGATCTATAGGTTTGTCTATGGTTTTAGTTAGTTCTAAAGTAGCAAAACTCGCCCTTTTCTTAGATCGGTACTCCATGGTATCCAAATCTAGGGTAAGGATCTCTTTTTTTCCTTGTTCGTTTACCGACTTTTTGTAAAATCCTTGCTTGGTTTTACTCCCCAACCAATTGTTTTCTAACATGGTTTGGATAAAATCTGGATTTCTAAATAAGTCGTGGGCTTCGTCTTCTGGGCAGTTTTGGTATAGACCATCTGAAACTTTTACCAAAGTATCTAAACCAACTACATCCACGGTGCGGAAAGTAGCAGATTTTGGTCTACCAATAACTGGTCCGGTGAGTTTGTCTATTTCTTCAACAGTAAGCCCTAGTTCTTTTACTTGATGAAACAAGCTTTGGATTCCAAAAATACCGATTCTATTTCCAATAAATGCTGGGGTGTCTTTGGCCAACACGGCAGTTTTACCCAAAAACCTATCTCCGTATCCCATTAAGAAATCTACAACTTCTGGTTTACAATTTGGCCCAGGAACTACTTCGAACAAACGCAAGTAACGTGGTGGATTAAAGAAGTGTGTAACTGCAAAGTGTTTTTGAAAATCGTCGCTACGTCCTTCATTCATAAAGGCAATAGGAATACCCGATGTATTGGAAGTTACCAATGTACCAGGTTTACGATATTTTTCTATACTTTCGAATACTTGTTTTTTAATATCTAAGCGTTCGATTACTACTTCTATTATCCAATCTACATCTTCAATTTTTTTCAAATCGTCTTCTAAGTTACCTGTGGCAATTCTTGAAGCGAATTTTTTATTGTAAATTGGAGAAGGTTTGCTTTTTAAAGCATTAGATAATGAATCGTTTACCAAGCGATTACGAACTACTTTATCCTCTAAAGTAAGTCCTTTCGCCTGTTCTTTTTCGTTGAGTTCCCTCGGAACAATATCGAGTAGTAATACCTCCACGCCTATATTGGCAAAATGACAGGCAATACCACTACCCATAATTCCGGAACCGATAACTGCAACCTTGTTGATGTGTTTGGTCATTTTATCGTTAGAATTTAATTGGTGTTTTTATTATTATAAATCTGTTTTTCTGTAATCAATTGGTTAATTACCCCGATAACCTTAAAAAAGCCTTGAAGATCTTTCTCGGTAACTTCTCCATTTACCACTTCGTTAAAACGCAAAACAACTGTTTTTGCATCTTCTCGTTTTTCTAGTCCGAATGGCGTAAGATGAATAAGCACGCCTCTTCCATCTTTGGGATTGGCTTTGCGCTCTATCAGACCACGCTCTTCCATACTTTTTAGTATACGAGACAAACTGGTTGCCTCCATTCCCATTTTGGGGCCGAGCGCAGTAGAAGGCGTACCCGCCTTTGGATCGATACTCAATAGAGTAAATCCTGTTGCCATGGTACTATCAAATTTACGGGCTTCTTCGTTGTACATTCGTGCAACCGCTTGCCAGGTTGCTCGCAACGCATAATCTATGGTACTATCTTTCACGCATTATAAATTTCCACTCAAATATAATAAAAATTTATTATGCATGCATAATAAATTTTTAAAAGCGTCCTATTTTATTGTAAAACAATACCTTAATAATTCTTTTGGTAGATTTTATCAAACAATTCTTTGTATTTGGCCTTAATTATTTTACGTTTTAGCTTCATTGTTGGTGTTAAATGACCACTTTCGCTAGACCATACGTCTGGAGTTAATTCGAATTTTTTAATTTTTTCCCATTTTCCGAAACGTTCATTAAAGGTATCTACCTCCTCTTGAATACGATCTATGAGCTGTTGGTTTTGCACCCATTCTATGTGTGTGTTTCCAAGGTTCACATCGTGTCTTCTTGCCCACTCTTCTACAAAAGCAAAATTTGGCTGAATAAACGCTGCGGGCATTTTTTCTCCTTCTCCAATTACCATTATTTGTTCTATAAAACGAGATTGTTTCATTTCATTTTCGAGCAATTGCGGTGCCACGTATTTTCCTCCAGAGGTTTTAAACATCTCTTTTTTGCGATCGGTAATCTTTAGAAAACCATCTTCATCCCATTCTCCAATATCTCCCGTATGAAAGTAATCACCCGTCATTACGGATGCTGTTTTTTCTGGATCTTTGTAGTAGCCAACCATTACATTAGGTCCTTTACACAAGATCTCTCCATCTTCTGCAATTTTGACCTCTACACCGCCTAATACTCTTCCTACAGTACCTATTTTCCAGCCCCTATTGTTTTGATCGTTTACCGCAATTACTGGAGAAGTTTCGGTAAGCCCATAACCTTCCATTACAGGAATTCCTGCTGCACCAAAAACTCTTGCCAAACGTGGTTGAAGTGCTGCACTACCAGAAACCATAACTTTAAGATTGCCTCCCAAAGCCTGTTGCCATTTGCTAAAAATAAGTTTTCTGGCAATAGCTAAACGCTTTTCGTACCACCATCCATTAACCTGATATGGCTCGAATTTTAACCCTAATTCTACAGCCCAAAAGAACAACATTTTCTTAATACCGCTTAATTCTCCTCCTTTAGCGATAATTCCATCGTATACTTTTTCTAATAGCCTTGGCACCACAGTCATTACGTTTGGTTGCACCTCTACCAAATTATCTTTGATTTTATCGATGGCTTCTGCAAAATGAATACTGATACCATAATATTGGTATAAATACAATATCATGCGCTCAAAAATGTGACAACAAGGCAAAAAACTCAGACAACTATCTCCTGCCTCCATAGGCACGCGCTCTTCACTACTTAACACGTTACTTACCACATTATTATGGGTTAGCATTACCCCTTTGGGTCTGCCCGTTGTTCCTGAAGTATAAATAAGGGTTGCCAAATCGGATGGTTCTACGGCATCCATTCGTTTCTGCACTTCATCTTGATTGCTATCATCTGCGCCTAAATCGAGTAATTCTTTCCAGTTTTTCTCTCCTTTTATATCGTCGAAAGTATATACATCTTGTAGTGTAGGAACCTGATCTTTAATTTTATTTAATTTATCTAAAACATCCTCGCAAGAAGCAAATACAAATTTAGATTCCGAATGGTTTAAAATATAAGCATAATCCTCCTCTGATATAGTTGGATAAATTGGTACGTTTTGTGCGCCGATTTGCAAAATCCCAATATCCATTATATTCCACTCTGTACGATTGTTGGATGTAATTACTGCTATTTTATCATTTTTTTGCACTCCTAGTCGCAATAAGGCACGACTAATAGATTTGGCCTGATCTATATATTCTTTACTGGAAGTTGCAACCCACTCCCCATTATGTTTGGTAATCAGGGATTTGGATAAATTGTGTTTTTCTAATTGGTAGTAGGGAAAATCGAATAAACGGGTAATTGTAATCATAATATCTTTAATGTGTGCGCACAAAATATGAAAATTCAGAAGTATTTTCAATATTTCTATTAAAAAATGATTGGTTTTATGTGAAAATTATGCAATTGTTAACAAGCAGTGCTATTTAAAGCCATCATACAAACAACAAAAAATAGCAGTTGTTCTCTGCTCTTTTTTGTTCTTCTTTATTTTAGTACATGACAAAAATATAATTCATTGAAATTCAACAAATTAAATGTTAAAATATTAGTATAAAGCATTGATTTTCAGTATATTAGAAGAATAACACCAATCATTTTTCTAATGAAGAAAACCAATGCTTGCCTTAAAAATAATGAATTAACAGCAGTCCTCAATACACATTTTCAAGGAAAACTGAATTTGGCAAGAGTAAAACTCATTTCTCTCTTCATTT
>JAOXRU010000320.1 GCA_025800395.1 Flavobacteriaceae bacterium | reverse complement strand
CATAGCGAACTTATAGCGCAAAATGGCATGTATAAAAATTTGGTTATTATGCAGTCTTTGGATTAACTTTAGGAAACAATTAAACCCTTACTCCTTTTATGGGTCTAAGATAAAAACGAGCAACCATCGAAGAAGCTACCCTAATAGTACAACTACAGAAAAAGGAAACACAAAACCAAGCCTTTCAATTTTTGGTGCAAACTTACCAAGAAAGGCTCTACTGGCATATACGTAAAATGGTACTACAACACGAAGATGCTGATGATGTTTTACAAAACACTTTTATAAAAGTGCATCGCAATATTTCTGGATTTCAAGGTAAGAGCAGTTTGTTTTCGTGGATGTATCGTATTGCTACCAACGAAGCCTTAACTTTTTTAAATAAAAAAGCTAAACGTATGGGCATTAGCAATGAGAGCTTGCAAAATCATCTTGTTCAAAACTTACAATCCGACACCTACTTCGACGGTGATAAGGCCACATTACTATTACAAGAAGCTATTGCCTCCTTACCCGAGAAACAACGATTGGTATTCCAGATGAAATATTTAGACGATCTTAAATATCAAGACATTGCATCGATATTAGAAACAAGTGTTGGAAGCTTAAAAGCATCTTACCACCATGCTGTAAAGAAAGTAGAAACCTATCTTTCTAGGCATTAAACCTTTT
>JAOXRU010000314.1 GCA_025800395.1 Flavobacteriaceae bacterium | reverse complement strand
TCTTGGTGTACTCCGCCAATGCCAAGTGCTTCTGCAATTGGTCTACTTCTATTTCTTTGGCGGTATCTTTCAGGTATACCGTAATTGCCATTTGTTCCTTAAACAAATTGGCCAACTTCTGGGTATTTACCAATAAAACCCCAAAAAGCCCCAACAAGAATAAAACCAAAGCGATACTAAGTACCACCGAAAAATAAGAAGATATTAGCCGACGTTTCTGATAGCGTTCATAAGCTTTGCTCATAACAGTGCAAAATTTGTATGTAAAAATAGGAAAAACTCTTGGCTTTTTCCTAGTTTTTGTAATTTAGCTAGCAAAGTTGTTACAAATGATAAACAAGATTGCAGTTATAGGTATAGGAGGTGTAGGTGGCTACTTTGGCGGAAGATTATGTACCACCAATACACCAGTAACTTTTGTAGCCCGTGGGGAACATGGCGCAGCTATTGCAACGCACGGTCTTCAAGTGCGCTCTATTAATGGCGATTTTAAAGCCAAACCGCATGCCGTAGTACCTCAAATCTCGCAATTAAACCAGCCCGATTTGGTACTACTGGGGGTAAAGTCGTGGCAAGTAGCCGAGGTGGCCCAAGCCTTAAAACCGGTCTTGCACCCGAACAGCATGGTAATTCCTTTGCAGAATGGTGCCAACAATGTGTCTCAGCTGCTCAAATATTTGCCCGAAAAGCAAG
>JAOXRU010000189.1 GCA_025800395.1 Flavobacteriaceae bacterium | reverse complement strand
GTAATATTCTCTATATAGCTACAGCTCCTTTAATGTGGGGGTGTGGGTCGTAACCAATTAGTTCGAAATCTTCAAAAGAAAAATCAAAAATAGAGGTGACAGCTGGGTTTAATTTCATATTGGGTAAAGGGCGAAAATCTCTTTCTAGTTGCGTATTTACTTGTTCTATATGATTGTTGTATATGTGTACGTCGCCAAACGTATGGATAAAGTCACCTGCTTTGTATCCACAGACTTGTGCCATCATCATAGTGAGTAAGGCGTAAGACGCAATATTAAACGGAACGCCTAAAAAAACATCTGCCGATCTTTGGTACAGTTGGCAAGAGAGTTTATTGTCTGCTACATAAAACTGAAAAAATGCGTGGCAGGGTGGGAGTGCCGCTTTACCTTGTGCAACATTTTCTGCGAAAGATATACCACCATCTGGCAATACACTTGGGTTCCAAGCAGAAACCAGCATTCTTCTACTATCGGGGTTGTTTTTTAAACTATGTACCACTGCTTCTATCTGGTCTAAAGCTTCCCCGTTCCAGTTGCGCCATTGGGCGCCATATACGGGTCCCAAGTCCCCATTCTCGTTGGCCCATTCGTTCCAAATACGTACGCCGTTTTCTTGTAAGTATTTTATATTTGTATCTCCTCTAAGGAACCAAAGAAGTTCGTAAATAATAGATTTTAAATGCAATTTCTTAGTGGTAACCATAGGAAAACCTTCTTGTAGATTAAAGCGCATTTGGTATCCGAAAAGACTTCTAGTGCCAGTACCAGTTCGGTCTCCTTTATTAGTTCCTTCTTTTAATATGGTTTTAAGCAGATCGTGGTATTGCTTCATGCTCAGTTGAAATTTTAAAATACGAAATTATAAAAATGCTGGTTATGGCTTACGAAAATTCTGTAATCTTATAAAATTGTTATTAACGTTTATGGTCTTATACCATTTCTAGTTTTAAATCACCCCAATATCATACCAGCAATGGTGGCAGAAATCAGCGAAGCGATGGTTCCTCCTATGAGTGCTTTCATGCCCAATTCAGAAAGGTTTTTGCGTTGGCCTGGAGCCAAAGACCCAATACCGCCAATTTGAATACCGATAGATGCAAAATTAGCAAAGCCACAGAGCATATATGTTGCCATAATTACCGATTTATTATAGGTTAAAT
>JAOXRU010000300.1 GCA_025800395.1 Flavobacteriaceae bacterium | reverse complement strand
TGAGTGAGTTAGTTAGTCAATCTGTGAGAAACCTCTAAAAATGCTGCAAAACGCAGGTGTTTTGTACATTTTGACTTCCAAGTGTGCTTCGCGCCACAGCGGCGTGCCATTTTTCGACATCTGACTTTCAAAAAGGGGTCCGAACCCGTCAGTTTTTTTACGATTTTGACTGACAAATGTGCTTCGCGCCACAGCGGCGTGCAATTTTTCCAGATCGCAACTTCAAAAATGGCTCCGACAATGAGGTGTTTTGTACATTTTGACTTACAAATGTGCTTCGCGCCACAGCGGCGTGCAATTTTTCATTTCTCTGCTCAACAGCTACTTGAAATCCTGGTTTTGTTATAACTAGTTATGGAAGTTATGTTACTTAATCCATAGTTAATAACTAGTTCTAAGTATGTACCAACTATGTATAACTATGTGTTAAGTATGTATTAACTAGGTATAAGTGTTATGTTATGTTAGTACATGTTATTAACTTTTTTATTTTTTTAGGTAACTCAACTTAACTTTGCTAAATATTTAGCAAAGTTAGCAAAGTTAGGTGCAGTTAGCTAAGTTGAAAATGTAATATGGAAACAATAAGTTTTTGAGCTGGGTGGTAACCAATTGTAAAGCAGAATAGAGAAAAAACAAAGACCCTCAAGGATCTATATTCAATTTCCTTGGCAGCATTTTATTTGTTTGGCAGCAAAGGATGTATTGTCCATTTTGTTTTTTCACCAGAAAGTTTTGCTAGAAATATGGAAACATCAGGGCAAAACCATGTCGCATGCATTCCAAAAGCCTTTTCCTTTAATGTTTCTGACCATTTTGGAAAGCCATATAAATGGCTTCCCATGTAATGTTTTGCATTTGCAAAGGCCCACCAGGCCATCGATATTTTTTTGCATTCCAGTGACATGTCCATGAAGCTTTTATAGCTGCCAAGCAGCAGCTTCAGGCCCAAAGCCAAAACAAAACAAAACCCATGGCATCCATCCAAGTTCCTTGTCCAAGTGGATGGTGATGTGGTGGAGATAGACCCCACAGAGGATTCCCAAGTGGTCTTGAGTGTGAACCACCAACCCACTGACTATGCCATCCGCATGAAGGTTTACCCAAAGCCAGAATGTTTGGAAGATACCAGAGATGTGGGCAGCCAAGAAACTCAAGACCAAGAACTTGCTAGCAATGTTGCCCACTGCAACTCAGAG
>JAOXRU010000292.1 GCA_025800395.1 Flavobacteriaceae bacterium | reverse complement strand
GGGATTTTGCGGAGTTTTGGCCCGAACTATCCTGGAAATTAGTAGTTGCCAACTTAATCCACCCATAACATTTTCTCTGAACATCTAACGGAAGATATAACCTTAACTCGCAAAAAGCAAACAAACCACGGTCATTAATATCGATTATTTGAGGATGCACAGAAACAACTCAAAAAGTTTAGCCTCAATTTTTCAAGTTGCAATCCGTTTTCATCCTCGCCATCTGCAGCCAAAGACACTTGCTAACAGTTTCAGCGTACAGGGCTCTTGAGCGTACTAATATAGCAATTGTTAACAAAAATGAGCCATTATTTGTCTAACTTTTCCTGCGACACAAATATATATTTTGGCTGTTCAAAGAGATGCCAAAAATCCGTGACAGAGCCCCTTGGAGTAAATTAAAAAAAAAAAAAATTCAGACCCCGCCGAGGTTCGAACCCTGGGGCAATGGCATCGGAGGCCATCACCTTATACAATAAACCACGCAACCATCGCTTATCATACGAGCAAATTTATAGTATATAA
>JAOXRU010000288.1 GCA_025800395.1 Flavobacteriaceae bacterium | reverse complement strand
TCAAATGATACTTTTGAATACTCTCTTCAAAAATCTTAAAAGCTACGCTGCTAAAAGTCATTCTAATTAGGTTTAGGGTGCAAATATAGCAGTTAAAAGGAGATTAATAACTGTCATAGCTCATAAAACGAAATATCCCCCTATTTATTCTCCCTCCTTAGGGCTTTTACCTACAAACCGATCATCTACAGGCATCACTTCTCCACAATTTTTGCAGCTTCGCAATTCTTTATTACCATAAAAATCCTGAAAATGCTTCAAAAAATCCTTTTCAATATTATTCAAGGGGAAGTACACCTCATGCAATTTGTGATTGCAATGCTCACAATACCACAACAAACCATCCTTCATGGTATCGGTATTTCTTTTGGCCTCTACCACCAAACCTACCGATCCGGCTTTACGCTCGGGAGAATGTGGCACCTTTGCAGGTAAGAGAAACATATCTCCTGGTGCCAACTGCATGGTCTTTTTTATACCATTCTCCTGTATATGGATATTGATAGTTCCCTCCAATTGATAAAACAGCTCTTCCGTTTCATTATAATGATAATCTTTTCTGGCATTAGGTCCGCCCACTATCATCACTATATAGTCATCAGATTCCGTATAAATTTGCTTATTGCTTACTGGTGGTTGCAGAAACTTTCGGTTCTGCGCTATCCAATTTTCTAAATTGAAGGGAATTTTAACTGCCATATTTTTTTAGGATAAAAGTACGACAAAAAAACCATTACTCTTTTCTAGTGTTCAGCTAAAAGAGTCTTATTTTTTTACAAATATCATGGTTGTCCAAAGATTGCCATCTTGGCATTTTACGATGCCAACACCTGCATGGGTATAATCTCCCAATAAGGTTTCGTTATGTCCATTTACACTCCCTTTCCAAACACGCAAAATATGGTTTACATTTTCGTCCTTAGCCACATTCTCAGAAGCAGCCTGTATTGGATCTTCACCGTTGATAGCATTGGCTCTTTCTGTCCAATTATCATGAGAAACGACAGTAGCAGCTAGCATATAATCGCTATGCTTTTTTGCCTCACTGCTTGCAGAGACATGAAGTTTTAAGGGTTTTAAATTGTTGTTGGAACGGTACGTATTCACCAAGTTTATCAATTTAGTTTCATCCGCAGTTAAAGCTAGTGCCTGTACATTGTTCTCTCCGTATACATCTTCCACTTCATTTACATCGGTTGAACAAGAAATCACAACATTCGCGATAAATAAGATAAATAGTAGTTTTTTAATCATTGCCCCAATTATTAAAGTTTTTCGTTTAGCGTATTGTAAAGTCTGCTAGAACCTTACACGACAAATTTAGGCAAGGCTTCTGTTCACAAGAAAAATTCTAGGGGAATATCCGCATTTTCTCGTTTAAAAAACAATAAATAGACAAGGAGCACAAATCCTAGATTAAAGGCGGTTTATTTACATTCTTTTAGGTATAGAAATGTTTTTATTACCTTTAAACGAACTAAATTGCATTTAACACTTATGAAACATTTTTTTTCAATCCTATTTGTAGGGTTTCTACTTTTTTTGAGTTGTAAGAATCAAGAAGCAAGGCAACCAGCAACAGAGATAACCACTATCGAAAAGCCATTTGATCCTGCTACAGGATATGGTATTGTGATACACGGAGGCGCTGGTACAATTCTCAAAGAAAATATGACCCCAGAACAAGAAGTGGCTTATAAAGAAGTACTAGAAACATCTATAAAAGCAGGACATGCGGTTTTAGAAAATGGTGGAACAAGTTTGGAGGCCATTCAAAAAAGCATTAATGTAATGGAAGACTCCCCACTTTTTAATGCAGGTAAAGGCGCCGTATTTACCAATGAAGGCAAAAATGAATTAGATGCATCTATAATGGATGGAGCAAGCCTTAATGTTGGCTCTATAGCTGGAGTAACTCGTGTAAAAAACCCAATTAATCTCGCTTATAAAGTAATGACCAATTCGAAGCATGTCATGTTTATAGGTGCAGGTGCAGAAAAATTTGCAGCCTCACAGTCTGATATAACGTTGGTAGACCCTTCATATTTTTATACCGAAAGACGTATGAATGCTCTAAAACGAGCTGTCGAAAGAGAAAAAGTAGAACTAGATCATGATGGAGACAACAAAACGGCTAACCTAGAGCAACGCGAAGATTTGCGAAGCAAATACGGAACTGTTGGTTGTGTAGCCTTAGACAAACACGGCAATCTTGCAGCAGGCACTTCTACTGGCGGAATGACCAATAAGCGCTTTGGACGTGTGGGAGATGTACCTATCATCGGTGCTGGCACCTATGCCAACAATGCTAGCTGCGCCGTATCGGCAACCGGATGGGGAGAATATTTTATTCGCGGCGTAGTTTCTCATGATATCGCAGCCATGATGGAATATAAAGGGGTAAGTATAGAAGAAGCAGCCAAAGAGGTTATTCAAAACAAACTCACCAAGCTTGGTGGTTCTGGTGGAATAATTGCTATAGATAACAAAGGAAATATTGCCATGGAATTTAATTCCGCAGGCATGTATCGTGCCCATATGAATGCCAAAGGCGATTTGGAAATTAAAATTTATAAAGAATAACATAAGCCTTTTATTGCTTTATAAGACTAACTTTGTAGGCAGCCTTTTTTTTGGCAATTAAAAAATGAAGAAGTACTTGCTATATTGCCTATATGTTTTTCCAAAAAAATTACCAACCAACTGCCAACAATAAGTTTTACCACAGAAATGGTTATTCTCACAACTACTTTCAAAATATGTCCTCTTTTTTGACTATATTTAAAGTACTTTAAAAATGATTGCGTTTATTCGCTAAAAAAATTCCCCGTGAAAAATACAAAACTTGCTTTGCTTGTCTTACTTATGGTTTTAGTAGGCTGCAAAAAGAAACAGAAAGAGGTAAGCCTAGATGATTTGTTCAAATATGAAGCCTATATCGCTGAAGTTCCTCGTGGTTTGATTTCCACTTCCGACGATCTTATCATTGTGTTTCAGGAACCTACCGATGCAATTACCGATTTACAAAAACTACCCAAAGATTGGTATAGTATTACACCCGACATAGCTGGAAGCTTTGCCGTCACCAGTGCTCAAAGCATCATCTTTCAGCCAGACACCCCATTTATACAAGACACCGAATATGTAGTAACCCTACAATTATCCAAGTTGTATCCCAATATAGATAAGTCCCTACAAGAATTCAAATTTGGGTTTACTACCATCAAACAGCAAATGCAATTCTACACCCAAAACTTGCAGACGTACAACAAAAATCTGTATCATTTTAATGGGGAAATTCACACCGCAGACATCGCAAGTTTCACCCAAATACAAAAAACCATCTCCGCTACCTATCAAAACAAAGATTTCCCTATACGATTCTTGTCTTCACAAAGCAAATCCAATAGTTTTAGCATCAAATTCGACAGTATTCCAAGACAGACCAACGATGCAGACCTCATTATTCAATGGAATGGCGAAGCCATCGGGACTCAGGAAAAAGGAGAAGAAAAAATACGCATACCAGGAAAAAGCAATTTCACCATACTAGAAGTTGAAGTCATCAAAGGGAAGCGTCCATATGTAGAGGTCGTTTTTTCGGATCCCATCAAAAAAAATCAAAATTTCAAAGGCTTGGTGCAAATTTCTGATGCCAATCCTGGGGTACTCCAATTTGAGGTATCCGACAACCTACTCAAAGTGTATCCTTCCAAAGTTATCCATGGTGGGGCCATACTCGAAATATTTGAAGGTATCGAAAGTGCAGCCGGATACAGACTAAAGAAGTCTATGGATTACCCGATCGCTTTCCAACAGCTCAAACCAGGAGTACGTTTTCTCAACAATGGATCCATTTTGCCGTCTTCCTCCAATCTCAAAATCAACTTTGAAGCCGTAAGCTTAGACGCCGTAGATGTAGAAGTGTTGCGCATATACGAAAACAACATCCTCCAGTTTTTGCAAACCCAAAACCTCAATGGCAAAAACAACCTCAAAAGAGTCGCCCGACCTATTGCCAAAAAAACCATCAGCCTCCAATCCAAAATAGGCAAAAACCTCGACAATTGGACTGCCTTTGCCATAGACCTCCAAAAACTCATCGCACCACAAGCAGGCGCTATATATCGCATAGAACTCAGCTACAAACCACACTATAGTACTTATGCTTGTGACAACACCAATTTTGAAGCCCAAAGCCAGACCCAAGAAGATTATGACAACAATACAGAAAACAGTTTTTGGGATGGTGCAGAAGGCTATTACGACAATCAATACAGTTACAACTACAACTGGAACGAAAGAGACAATCCCTGTCATACTTCCTATTATTACAACAAAAAGATAGGACAAAATGTATTGGCATCCAATATAGGTGCCACAGTAAAAAGAGGCAACAACCAATCGTATTTTATAGCAGTCAACGATCTACTCACCACTGCTCCTATAGCTGGAGCCAAAATAGTCTTATACAATTTCCAACAACAAGAAATTGGTCAGCAACAAACCGATAGCAAGGGCTACAGTTATATAGACAGCAAAAGCAAGGCCTATTTTGCCGTGATATCCTATAATGGACAAAAAACCTATCTCAAACTCAACGACGGCAACGCCCTTTCGGTTTCCAAATTCGATGTTTCTGGTGTACGCCTTCAAAAAGGACTCAAAGGGTTTATCTACGGAGAACGAGGTGTCTGGAGACCAGGAGACAATATTTATTTGAGCTTTATGCTCAACGACAAATCCAATCCACTTCCAGATATGCACCCAGTCAGCATGGAATTGGTAGATCCATACGGGAAAGTCACCGAGCGTTTGACCCAAAAACAAGGCGTAGATAAAATCTATAGCTTTTTGTTGGCAACAGACAGTGATGCGCCTACAGGCAATTGGACCGCCAGAGTAAAGGTAGGTGGCGTTAGCTTTAGCAAAACCATCAAAATAGAAACCATTAAGCCCAATAGACTAAAAATACTGGCCTCTTTTGAAGAAGATATGCTCTTGTCCAACAGCAATATGCTTGGATCTCTAGAAGTAAAATGGTTACATGGAGCGATTGCCAAAAACCTCCAAGCAGATATTACCGCCAAATTCTTTTCCACAAGCACCAATTTTAAATCCTATCCCAATTTTCGTTTTCACGATCCAGCACGAAATTTTTATCCATCAGAAGAGAATGTTTTTAACGGAAAGCTCAACCAAATGGGTAAAGCCAATTTTCGACTCAGTCCAGATTTTGAGGAATATGCTCCGGGAATGTTGGAAGCCAAGTTTTTGACAAAAGTATATGAAGAAGGAGGAGATTTTAGTACCGACGTCTTTAGCAAAACCTATTCGCCTTTTCAAACCTATGTAGGGCTACTCAAACCCAAAGGCGATAAAACCCGAGGGATGTTGCTTACCGATACCAAACACCGATTTGAAATTCAAACCGTCGACCCCTATGGAAAGCCCAAGTCTGCGAAAAACCTAAAAGTTCGCATTTACAAAATTGCTTGGAAATGGTGGTGGAACACCTCCGCAGACAACCTGTCGAGTTACAGCCAATCTTCCTATCGCCAAGCGGTATTCGAAACCACCGTTTCTACCAACAGCAGAGGACAAGCCCATTTTGACTACGAGCTAAAATACCCAGAATGGGGAAGATATTTGGTGCGCGTAGAAGACGAAATAGGTGGACATGCCACAGGAGAAATCGTATATATCGATTGGCCAGGATGGGCAGGAAAATCGAGAAAAAACGATCCGTCTGTAGCCAGCATGTTGATGATACAATCCGACAAAAAGAGTTATGAAGTAGGAGAAACTGCTACAATTAGTTTTCCTGGGGGTGGCAAAGGTCGCGCCTTGGTAACCGTAGAAAATGGCAGTGAAGTATTGGATGCGCTATGGGTAGACTTGCAAAAAGAAGCCACAAAAGTGGAGCTAGCGATTAAAGAAACGTATGCCCCCAATGTCTTTATTCATATCAGTGCCTTGCAAGCCCATGGTCAAACCGAAAACGATTTGCCTATTCGACGCTATGGGGTCATTCCACTAGAGGTCGTCAATAGCCAGACCAAGCTACAGCCCACTCTAAAAATGCCATCGGAACTCAAACCAGAGCAAAAAGTGCAGATAGAGGTTGGCGAACAAAACGGCAATGCCATGACCTATACCATAGCCATGGTAGACGAAGGTTTGTTGGATCTAACCCGATTCAAAACTCCAAACCCTTGGGACAGCTTTTTTGCAAGAGAAGCACTCGGGGTAAAAACTTGGGATATGTACGACGATGTGATTGGCGCTTATGGAGGCCGTATCAACCAAGTATTTGCCATAGGAGGAGGGGATGCAGAAGCCAACGCCAAAAAACAAAAAGCCAATCGCTTCAAACCCGTTGTAATATACCGAGGACCATTTCGATTAAAAGCAGGAGAAAAACGCTCCCACCAGCTACAATTGCCAATGTATGTAGGCTCGGTTCGCACCATGATTGTAGCAGCAGATAGTGAAACTGAAGCATACGGATCTACCGAAAAAGCCACTCCAGTTCGCAATCCACTCATGTTGCTCACTTCTCTCGCACGAAAGGCCTCTCCTGGAGAAAAAGCAGTTATCCCGGTTACCGTTTTTGCCATGCAGTCCAAAATAAAAAATGTAAACGTACAACTGAAAGCAGGCGAAGGTTTCAAGATATTGGGAGAAGCAACCAAAAAAATAAGATTTGACAAACCAGGTGAAAAAATCGTACAATTTGAAGTAGAATTCACCAAAGCCCTTCCCAAGTCCAAGATAGAAGTAGTTGCCAAAGGCCATGGAGAATCTGCCAAACACCAATTGGAAATTGCCATAGAAAATCCCAATCCAATCACAGCAAAGATGACAGAACTTATAGTGGATCCCAATAGCAGCAAGAGTTTTGATTTTGAAACCTTTGGCACTAGTGGCAGCAATAGTGCGGAGATCGAAATATCTAGTTTGCCACCGATGAATTTCAACGGCCGACTCAAAAACCTAATTCGCTATCCACATGGATGTGTAGAGCAAACCACCTCGGCAGCCTTTCCACAACTGTATATGCCAGATTTGTTTGCCTTAAGCAACGACCAAAGTTTTCGTATAGAGAGCCATATCAAATCCGCTATCAAAAGACTCGCTGGCTTCCAACGTCAGCATGGCGGTCTCAGTTACTGGTCTGGAACTGCTACAGTAAGTGATTGGGGAACCACTTATGCAGGACATTTTATGCTATTGGCCGAGCGCAATGGCTATGTATTGCCTGTACAATTTAAACAACGCTGGATATCCTATCAAAAACAACAAGCCAACAATTGGCGGGATAGTCGTCGTGCTTCGCATTTGGCACAAGCATATAGACTATACACCTTAGCCCTAGCAGGTCAATCCAATTTGGGAGCAATGAATCGCTTAAAAGAGATTGCCGATCTCAGCGATCCGGCCAAATATCGTCTGGCTGCTGCCTATGCCCTAGTTGGTCAGCACCAAGCAGCGAAACAATTGTTGGAAAATGCAAGAAACGGCCAGGAGCGCAATCATCAGTACACCTATGGGGATACTGCCAGAAATCTGGCCATGCAATTAGAAACGGCTATAATAACCAAGGACAAATCCAAATGGAGGTCCCTTTCGCAAAAAGTGGCCAAGAACTTAAACGGCTCTACCTATTTAAGCACCCAAAGTACAGCCTACAGCCTGATAGCCATGGGTGCCTTCGCCAAAGAAAATGGGGGTAAAAGCGTGAGTGCACAATTGACTGTAAACGGCAAGAAGGAACAATTGAAGAGCAACAAATCTTTGCTTAGTAAAGACCTAAAAATCAAAAAAGGCAACAACAGTCTAGAGCTTAAAAACCAAAATAAACATATCCTCTTTGTAGTGGTCAACTACTATGGAAGGTTGCCTATTGGACAAGAAGTTGCCCAAAAGCGAAATCTGCGTTTGGATCAGGAATTTAAAGACCTAAAAGGAAACCGCATTTCCATAACAAAACTTGCCCAAGGCACCAATTTTGTTGCAGAAGTAAGCTTGAGCAACCTCAGCTCCACAACCGTATCCAATATTGCTTTGAGCCAATTATTTCCTGGTGGTTGGGAAATTGTAAACACCCGATTCGCCAATTTTGATAACTATGCTGCCAACCAGGTTACCCATACCGACATACGCGACGATCGGGTGCATGCCTATATGGATTTGAAGCCCTATGAGGTCAAAACCTTTAGGGTATTACTCAATGCTTCCTATCTGGGCAAATACTATTTACCAGCTGCCCAAGCAGCAGCAATGTACGACAACGAATATGCCAGCCGCAATATTGGGCAATGGATAGAAGTAATCAAAGAATAACGCCAATCGGCACCCTCTATATGGGTGTCGATACTATGGAATATCGAGCTGTAAGAAAATGAAGATAGTACCCAACTGGCTGCGGACAATTCCGCAAAAATGGTTACGCAAAAAACGCTTTTGGATCGTACTCGTTGCCTCCATCTGGTACTACTTTTGTCTGCCTCATCCCTTATTTGACACCCCATATGCCACTGTAGTTTTTGACCGAGATCAAAACCTATTGGGTGCCAAAATTGCCGCAGACGGACAATGGCGCTTTCCCAATATAGATAGTATCCCAGACAAATACGAAAAGGCTCTGTTGGTATACGAAGACGCTCATTTTTATCAGCATCCGGGCATCAATCCGGTATCCATAGCCAAGGCCTTTTGGAGCAATATAAAGGCCGGAGAAATTCGCAGAGGAGGCAGTACCATCAGCCAGCAAGTCATCCGTTTGGCCAGAAAACAGCCAAAGCGAACCTATTGGGAGAAATTTAAAGAAATGATATTGGCAACACGACTAGAATTTGCCTATTCCAAAAAAGACATCCTTTCCTTATATGCATCACAGGCGCCATTTGGAGGAAATGTAGTAGGCTTAGAAATGGCATCTTGGCGATATTTTGGTCGCGACGCCCACCAATTGACTTGGGCGGAAAGCGCCACCTTGGCTGTATTGCCCAACGCCCCTAGTTTGATATTCCCTGGAAAGAACCAAGCTATACTCAAAGAAAAACGCAATTTTGTATTACAAAAGCTTTACACAACAGGGCATTTGGATAGTTTGGACTACCAACTATCTCTGGCAGAAGCGCTTCCCAAAAAGCCCTTTCCCTTGCCACAGCGCAGTGCCCATTTGGTGGAGAAATTGCGAAAAGAACATCCAGGACAAAAACTATTTACTACCATAGATGGAGATCTACAAGACCAATTGCAACGTATTACAAAAAAACACCATGCGCAGCTTTCTCAAAACGAAATACACAATTTGGCCATATTGGTCATGGATGTGCCAAGTCGCCAAGTAGAGGCCTATATCGGCAACACACCTACCGATGCTGCGCACGAAAAAGATGTGAATATGATACATGCCTTGCGCAGCACAGGCAGTATCCTAAAACCCATGTTGTACGCCGCCTTGTTGGATGCTGGCACCATCTTACCCCAATCTCTGGTGGCAGATGTACCCACCATCATTGCGGGCTACCAGCCCGAAAACTACGACAAACAATTTACTGGGGCTATAGCAGCAGACGCAGCTTTGGCCAGATCTCTAAATATCCCAGCTGTGCGTCTTTTGCAAGATTTTGGACTACAAAAATTTAAACATCAGCTAGACCAGCTACAACTAAAGGGCATCGATAAATCTGTAGATCATTATGGTCTTACCCTCATATTGGGTGGTGCAGAATCCAATCTTTGGGACATCTGTAAGGCCTACGCCTATATGGCCGCCAGTTGTACCCAATACAGCCAACATTCGAGCACTTATATTCCCAATCAATTGCAACAACCCCTATTGCTGCAATCCGACAGCATCACTTGGCAAAGCGCCCAGACCGAAAAAAACCTATGGGATGCGGCTAGTATGTATTTTAGTTTTGAGGCGATGAAAAATGTACAAAGACCAGAAGCGGATAGCAATTGGGAACATTATGCCTCCTCCAAGACCATCGCATGGAAAACAGGAACTAGTTTTGGCAACAAAGACGCGTGGAGTATTGGGCTTACCCCAGACAAAGTTATAGGAGTTTGGGTTGGCAATGCAGACGGTGAAGGTCGACCCAATATGACTGGCGTATCTGCCGCGGCACCTATATTGTTTGAAGTATTGGATCTCCTACCAAAATCCCAATGGTTTGCGCCCCCATTGGATGCCATGATAGAAACTTCCATTTGCCAAGCTTCGGGCCATTTGGCGGGACCGTATTGCGAAGCAAAAAACAGTTGGATACCACAAGCGGGGGTAAATAGTACGGTTTGCCCCTATCACCTCCCCATCAGTACCAATCTAAGCGGTAATTTGCGGGTAAATAGCAGTTGCCGCCCCTTGGAAGAAAGAAAAACTACCAATTGGTTTGTATTACCTCCTCTGATGGAACACTATTATAAGAAACGACATTCCACTTATAAAAAACTACCTCCCTTTGCAGCCAATTGCCGTGAAGAGAACCCACAAAACCCGATGCGTTTTATATATCCAAAAGCAGGGACTGCCATTACCCTAGCAAAAAACACCAATGGGGAATACGGTTTTGTTCTAAAACTAGCACATAGCAACCCAACTTTAGAAGTTTTTTGGTTTTTAAATGAGGAATTCATTGGAAGCACAAAAGACTTTCATGAACTTACCATTTCACCCCATGCTGGCAAACACCGTGTTACGGTGACGGATACTAATGGCAATAGACTAGAACTACCGTTTAGGGTGGAATAGCATAAAAATTTCGGTAAATTCTTTCTATTGCCTCCCATACTATAGGCCACATAATTACATTTTTATATAGGCTATTTTCACATGACATCCATTATCTTTGTCCCATGCCAGACAATTTTGAACACGAGTATTTTGGAATAGGGATACTTCACGGAAAAACACCCGAAAATTTAGGGGTATTATGGCGAACTGCTCAAAACATGGGTGCCAGTTTTATATACACCATAGGCAAGCGATATGCCAATCAGGCCTGCGACACCCATAAAGCAGTGAAGGCCATTCCGTATTTTCATTATGAAGATTTTGCAGACTTCTTTAAACATTTGCCCAAAGGCGCAGTTATAGTTGGTATAGAGCAGGACCAAAAATCGGTGCCCCTAGAAACATTTGCACATCCCAAACGCTGTGTGTATTTATTAGGAGCAGAAGACCATGGCCTCACCAAAGAAGCCATAGAAAAGGCACATTTCTTGGTAGAATTTCAATCGGAAAAAAGCTTAAACGTAGCTGTGGCGGGAAGCATCGTATTGTACGATAGAAATTTGCCCAAAGCTAGATGGGGTTCTAAGACAAAATAATGGTAGCGAACTACACCACCCAATCGAAGTGTTTCTTGGTTATTTCCGCTTTGTGATTTGTTAAATACTGTACAAATGCAGTAGCAATAGGCGACAATTTTTTCTTTTTAAGCCATACCAAATTCCATTGGGTTTCTATGGGTAAGCCTGGGTAGGGAATAATGGTAAGTTCTTTTTTCTCCAGCGCATTTCTTATGCCAATCATGGGCATAATAGAGTATCCCAGACCTGCAATTAAAGCTTGTTTTAATGCCTCGTTAGAAGTGAGTTCTATTTTTTTAGAAACGGGCCAATTTTTTCCTTCGATAAAAGCTTCCATGGCATTTCTGGTAGCCGAACCTGTCTCTCTGTACAACAAAGGCTGTTCTGCAAAAATAGAAGATGGTTTGCCCTTTCGATCTAGCTCACGTTGGCTGCTGCCTACCAAGTACAAACTGTTTTTTAAAAGAGGTAAACATTCTAGACCTAAGCCTTCTGGTAAGACAGAAACCAAAGCAAAATCTACCTTGTTTTGCTCTAGATCTTCCACCACCTTAAGCTTATTGGTTACATCCATAGAAAAATCGACACCCAAATGGGCGTTTACAAAATCGGCTAGATAGAATGGCATCACATATTTTCCAGTAGACACCACCGAGAAAGAGAGTTTTCCACCAAGCTTCCCCTGGTATTGCATGCTTTTATAATGGATAGCAGCCACCTCATCCAATATTTTTTGTGCCGCTATGGCAATTTCTTCTCCAAAAGCAGTCACATATAACTGCCTACCGATCACTTCGGTTAATGGTATGGGAAACTGATCCTGAAATTTCCTGAGCTGAATAGACACCGCTGGCTGGGTAAGAAACAAGGACTCAGAAGCCTTGGTAATGCTTTTCTTCTCTACTATTTCCAAAAAAATTTGCAGTTGATGTAAGGTGTAATTCATAAATATTGTTTATGTTTTTGATAATAAATATAAATAAAAATAAATGAATAAAAATATGCACTTTTGTGTACTAGTATTCGTAGTGTATTAAAACAATAAAAAGAAATTAGATATAAAAACAACCATAAAATTCAAATTCTTATGAGTACAACAGCAGTATTAGACCAGGTAAAACTAATAGATGGAGAATTTAGCGCATCGGAGGCTTCTGATTTAATTCAGTCACTAATAAAACAAAAAATCAACTTCCATAAAGTGCATAGATTGTCTATGTACGAAGGCAATATGGGCAACGACACTAGTGTAGACGATAGTCGTATTCAACAATTAATTACAGCCCAACAAGAGTTTAAAAACATTACTACCCAAGCAAGGGAAAGTGGCAAAAAAATAAAAATAAGTGGTGTTCTAGATATTGAAATATTGAATTAACCCAAGTTGTAGTAAGTCAGTATTATACCAATTTAGACCGTTGCAAAACGTTTTTAACAAAATAGCATGACGCCTGAAAAAAATTGTAACCCAGAGCAACCTGCTGGTTGTGAGGATGTAAAAATTTTAAAAAGGAAATTATAGGAACTTAAAAACGATAATACCACATCGTTGTTCTTTTTTAGGGTGCTTTTGCAACGGTCTTCATTTTTTAAATTACAATAGTTTTTATGTACTTTTAAACAAATTTTGTTTTCGTTATACATTTTATTTAAGTATAAACCTAAAACTACATAATATCAGGGTTTTGCATAAAACCCTGATATTCTTAATAAAAACCAAAAAATAGATTGCAAAATGGAACTCATACAAGAAGCGATTACATTTGAAAAATTAAAAATGAGCAGGATGTCTACAAGCGATCGTGTTATCGCATCTAGAGAGGCCAAACGACTTATTTTGGCACTAAACGAAGTTTACAAGAAAACCAAAGACGCCAGTCTAATGGATCTTATGAAGCGTTTAACCGTTAAGAAAAAGAAAATAGAAAAACGTCTCGGCGGCGTACCAAGAATTTAAACTTACCGTTTACAGCAAACCACAAAAGCTAAAATATGGCAACTAGTGCACAACGTTATACTATAGTTGGGTTTAATCTGACCAATCAAACCCGAATTGAAATTGATAGATATAGATTTTGACTTTAGAAAAGATAGTAAATGTGGCGACCCTGATAGGGACAGCAGATTATTATATGATTCACAAAAATTATTGTGGAACAAAAAATTACCAAATGGAAAATTACTTGATTTAAATGTAATTGGAAATTCGAGTAGACTCTTATTAAAAACCAATTTAATTGGCAATTTATCAAGTGATAGAATATGTCCACATTTTTATGATAAATACAATGGAAAATTTAATAATTGGATGTCCAAAAATGAGGGAGAAGAGTTCAAATATATTGTGAGAACAATTGGAGGACATATAATTTTTCCAGCACACAAAAAGGATGGATTTACAATTAACCAAGCAAGAGGTGTGAATCGAAAAATCAGTGATAGATTTGATTTAACTTTAGAATGTATCAAGAGATTTTATGAAAATGAACAAAGTCCACTTTATTCAACATTAAAAAAGTATTCGGAATATTTGAATCTGTTTGTTGATTTTAAAGGATTTGTAAATTTTTTCTTGCTACAAGATTTTTTAGACAAAAATGGTCAGGTGCTATTCTGCATCCCTTTTGATAATTTCAATAGAGAACCACTACCAAAAAATCAACTTGAATACAAGAATTACAAATCGAAAACAATAGAATTGATAAACAAACGAAATTCTAGAATATTGAGAGAAAAAAAGCCAGCATTCAACAAGGTATAACCACAATTACGGCGGATTCGACTACGTACGAATCCACGCAGAATTGCTAAAGTTCGTTTTTTAACCGATATTTAATGCGTAAAAACCCGTAACTAACGGTTATACAAGGCCGTTGTGTACAAGCTGAACAAAACATTACGCTGAAAAATAAATGGATAAAGCATATTACGCAGAAAAAGGTTTGTTTGTTGGAATCACTTCTATTATTTGCGCTTTTTATTTTTTTGCACCAACTCTTTTTACCATTAAAAGTTCGTTAATTGAACAAAATGGAGAAATTGAAAACATACAAACTCATTATACTCGTGTAGAGTCGAGAGGCTCAAAAAGTACTAAATCTGAACTAAAATTCACTCTAAACTCTACACAAAACATTTATGTTCTAATGAAAAACATAGGACAAAGTAGATATAATGAAAGATTCGAAAAATTAGAAAGGCAATTAAAAAAATCTGAAAGAGCAACTATCTGGATAAAGAAAAGTCAAAAAGAGGAGTATAAACCGACTGTTTTCCAAATTGCGGACAGAAATGGAGAAATAATCTATGATTTTAATGAATCTAAATCACACTCAAGATTTGGGTTTTTAATTTTGTTTGGACTAGGAATTTTTGGAATTGGACTATTTATAAATCATAAATTTTCCGACCGAATAAAAAAGTTTGTACGGAAAAAGCCAGCATTCAACAAGGTATAACCACAATTACGGCGGATTCGACTACGTACGAATCCACGCGGAATTGCTAAAGTTCGTTTTTTAACCGATATTTAATGCGTAAAAACCCGTAACTAACGGTTATACAAGGCCGTTGTGTACAAGCTATGAAAAGCCAGCTGCACATACAGCACTTCTGTTTTTGCCAACACATAAACCAACGCTTAAAAAAAGCAAAAGAGCTGTTTCTGCCTTTACGCTGAAAAAACGTTAACAAGGTTGTGAACAAACCAGATAGAAAACATTGTGAATTCTTTTCAGTATTTTGTTATTTTACAAATTACAATGAGCAAAAAATATTCAGACATAAAGGAAGAGTTACAAATCAAAGTCGACACAAAAATTGGCAATAATTTGGCACACTTTACGCACTATTTGCAAAATAATAAAAATGGTGTTTCTATATATTTTAAACCAATAGCAAAAGAATATCTCTCGGAACTTCATGAGGAAAACAACATTGCGAGAGAACCAGACTTTCAATATTATCTTCCAATCGAATGGGATGTTCCGTTTCCGCCACCTAAAAATCCAAAATTTAAGTTTATTGACTTATTCGCTGGAATTGGCGGAATAAGACTTGCGTACCAAAATAATGGTGGGAAATGTGTTTTTTCAAGCGAATGGGACAAATTTTCAAAGTTAACGTATGAGGCCAATTTTGGCGAAGTCCCATTTGGCGACATCACTCAAATTTCAGAAAAAGAAATTCCAGACCACGACATTTTATTAGGTGGTTTTCCTTGTCAACCTTTTTCAATCGCAGGAGTTTCAAAAAAGCAATCATTAGGCAGGCAACACGGATTTCTAGATAAAACCCAAGGAACCTTATTTTTTGATATTGCAAGAATAATAGAGCATAAAAAGCCGAAGGCTTTTATGCTTGAAAATGTGAAAAATCTCGTTTCTCACGACAAAAAGAAAACCTTTAAAGTGATAACCGAGACGCTAACTGGATTAGGTTATTCAATTCACTATAAAATACTTGATGGACAAAATTATGTACCACAACATCGGGAAAGGATTGTAATTGTAGGTTTTAAAAAATCAATATTCAAAGGAAAAGAAACCTTTGAGTTTCCTGCACCGACAAAT
Organism: Flavobacteriaceae bacterium; assembly: GCA_025800395.1. Taxonomy (GTDB): domain Bacteria; phylum Bacteroidota; class Bacteroidia; order Flavobacteriales; family Flavobacteriaceae; genus JAOXRU01. The sequence continues at coordinate 9,206 of JAOXRU010000288.1, read as the reverse complement.
GAAAGTTATGCTATAAGAGACATTCTTCAGCGCAAAGTTGACCCAAAATATACTCTTTCCGATAAACTTTGGAATTATCTTCAAGAGTACAAGAAAAAACACAAAGCAAAAGGAAACGGTTTTGGTTTTGGTTTAACGGACCTTAATGGAATATCGAGAACTATGAGCGCACGATATTATAAAGATGGTGCAGAAATATTAATTCCTCAAAGAGGTAAAAACCCAAGAAGATTAACACCAAGAGAATGTGCAAGACTTCAAGGTTTTCCAGATAATTTCATAATTCCTGTTTCAGATAACCAGGCTTACAAACAATTCGGAAATTCAGTTGTTTCGCCATTGTTTCAAGCTGTTGCCAAAAATATTGTTAAAGAACTTTCAAAAGTAGATGAGCATATTAGAAAAAGCAATTCAATCAGCGCAACAGTCTGAAATAGCATTTAGTAAATTTATTAAGCCTAACGATACAGGCTCGACAGGTGGACATCAAGCTGGTTTTCATTTACACAAAAATTCGTGGCCATTATTTTTTGACAAAGAAGGACAAAAAGGTTCTAATAAAGACCATTTTGTTACAATTAAATGGCAAGATGATTTTGAAACTTCAAGCCGATTTATCTACTATGGCAAAGAAAAACGAAACGAATATCGACTAACTCGATTTGGTAGAGGCTTCCCTTATTTAACAGATGATAATGTAGGTGATTTGCTCGTGCTTACCAAAATATCTAACGATTATTATGAGGCTTTTGTTTTAAGTAGCGATGAAGATATTGAAGATTTCTTTGCATCTCTAAATATTTCTTCGACCGAAACAAATGGAATCATACCCAAACAATTTGAGCAGACAGCAGAAGAAAGTCTTATCGATTGTTTTAGGAATTACATCAATTCACTTATCGTAGATTTTCCTACAACTTTACATATAGCATTAAACTCAAGAAATTGCTATCTAAATGCTTATGGAATTACTGCAAATCATATTAAGTCAAATCCTGATAAGGAAATCCTAAAATGGCTTGAGGCAGAATATAACTTGTTCAAAGCCTTGGAAAATGACCGCTATGCAGAATTGATTAAAAACCCATTTTCTTCAGTTGAGGAATTAGTAATCTCTGCGAACACAATACTTAATCGACGTAAAAGTCGAGCAGGAAAATCACTTGAACATCATTTAGAAGAAATATTTCGGATTTCCGAACTAACCTTCCAAACCCAAGCTACGACAGAAAATAATAAAAAACCTAATTTTCTTTTTCCAAATATAGAAGCTTATAATAATCCAAATTTTGATGATGGTAAATTGATATTATTGGCGTCTAAAACGACTTGTAAAGACCGTTGGCGACAGATATTAAATGAGGCAGACAGGATTAAGACCAAACACTTATTCACTTTACAACAAGGAATATCAAAAAACCAATTGAATGAAATGAAACAATATAATGTTCAATTGGTAGTACCTAAAGCATATTTAACGAGTTTTCCACAAGAACATCGAGATGATATAATGATTTTGGAACAGTTCGTTAAGAAAGTACATCGCACACAGAATTAACCAACGCTTAAAAAAGCAAAAGAGCTGTTTTTCCCTACGCTCAACGAACATAACAATTGAAAACTGAAAAAAACATATTACTAAAAGCAATTCCTTTTATTCTTGCTATAATATTACCAAGCATTGATTATTTAAATAGTAATACAAACGGAAAAACTACTGATGCCCTTTTTAGATGGGTTTTAATCTCTTTTACATTATTGGCTATTTGGTATCTTAATTTATTTATCTCTAAATATAAACCACTATCCATAGTAATTATCAATTTACTATTTATTGGGTTTTTAAGTTTAATAACTATAATACTAAGCTTAAAACTACCAGGCACAACACTTTTCCCAAGAATATTGTTACCTACTATTTTGTTTATTGCCATTCAGCAAACCATTCAATCTATACAAGATAAGAGAACCTTAATCACAGAAAACCTAACGCTAAAATCTGAAACCTACAAAGCTGAACTTCAAAACCTACGTAACCAAATTAATCCGCATTTTTTGTTTAATTCACTTACAACTTTACAAACATTAATTCGGCAAAATCCTATATTGGCAGAAGATTATCTTATTAGACTGTCCGATTTTTATAGAACAACCTTACTCTCATCCAATCATAATAAAACAACGCTTAAAGAAGAAATAGCATTTATAGAAGCTTATATTTTTCTACTAAAAAACCGATTCGAAAACGGACTAATCATTACAATAGAAACCAATAAGAACGCACTAAAACATGAGCTGCCTATTTTTGCATTGCAATTACTAATAGAGAATTGCATTAAGCACAATATTATTTCGGATGAAAAACCTCTGGAAATCATTATTTTTCAGAATGACGAAAGCAGTATTACCGTTAAAAACAATATGCAACCGAAACTAAAAAAAGAGCCGTCTACCCAAACAGGATTAGCCAATTTAGCAAAACGCTACGCCCTTTTGGGCATACAAAACGGAGTGGAAGTTCAGGAAAAAGAAACGCAGTTTTCTGTAACCTTAAAGTTATTTTAAAATGAATGTACTTATTATAGAAGACGAAAATAAAACTGCCCAATTGTTAAAAGAACTTATTGAAAATCATGCAGATTATTTGGTAGTAAATATAACACAGAGCATTTCGAGTAGTGTAGATTATCTTGAAAAACATCAGTCAAAATTAGACCTAATTTTTATGGATATTCAACTTGCCGATGGCGAGAGTTTTGAAATCTTCAATCTAATAAAAATTACCAAACCAGTTGTATTCTGCACCGCTTTTAATGATTATTTCCTCAAGGCTTTTAAAAATAACGGTATCGATTACATCCTCAAACCCTTTCGGCAAAAAGATTTAGATGCCGCTTTGCAAAAAATTGCGGTAATGAAAACCGCTTTTTCGTCAAATATGACTGCAAAATTGCAAAATATACAACAAACCAAAATCTATCAAACCTCATTTATTGTTCAGCAAAAAGAAAAAATGGTTCCTATTGCTGTAGATTTAATTGCGCTAATTTTTATTGAATTAGATGTCGTTTATGCCATAACCTTTGGCAATGAAAAAGTCGCCATTTTTAAAACTTTAGATGATATTGAAAAAAACATTAACCCAAAAAATTTCTTCCGAATCAATCGGCAAATGCTTGTTAATAGAAACGCAGTAAGAGACATTGAACCCTATTTTAATCGTAAAGTCGTTGCAAATCTTATTGTAAACAACCGCAACAAAGCCATCGTAAGCAGACTAAAAGTAACACCATTTAAAAACTGGTTAGAAAAACCTGAATAGATAGTCTGTTCATTTCAACCCTAAATTTGTTCAACTCACTGTAAAAGGACTTTAAAAACCACTCTTTACCAAACATCTTTGTATCAAAAATAAATACAGAGATGAAGTCATACATTCTACTATCTTTAGTCGTATTCGGTACCATATTCGGTCGGGCACAAAGCAATACACCCAAAGCCATTCTCGGAAAATGGTATAACGTTGATCGCACCAAAATTATAGAAATTACAAAACAGAACAACGGATTTGTAGGTCATATTGTTTGGATGAAAAAACCCAACTACAAAAACGGAAATCCAAAATTGGACACCAAAAATCCAAACAAAAATTTACGTAAACAAAAGATATTGGGTTCGCAAACTATTTTTGGTTTAATGTATAAAAACGGTCAATGGACGAAAGGAAAAATCTATTCTCATAAAAGGGGCGGAAGCGTAAAATTCAAAGTAATTTCTGTAAGTAAAACGGAATTGAAAATCGAGATCTCTATAGGTTTCTTCCCTAAAGCAATCACTTTCACAAAAGCCAATTAATTCTGTTATGAACAAGACAATACTTTACTTATTTATTTGCCTTTTTGTTAGTATCAACTTACTACATGCTCAAGAGGAGTCAATCATATTTGCTAATGTAGATGAGGTAATTGCACTTGCTTTAGAAGAAAATCCAGATGTGTCTGTTTATCTGCTTCAACAAGAAAAAGCCACGGCCAATTATAAACTTAATAAGAACTATTATTTGCCCACTGTTACAGGAACAGCCAGTTATCAGAATAATTTAGCGCTTCAAAATACCGCTTTACCAGGTGAAATATTTGGGCAATCTGGGCAAAATGTAAATGTGCAGATTGGTCAGCAATTCAATTACAATGCAGGTATAAACATCTCAAAATCTATATTAGATAGAGAGGCCCAATTAAAAGCAAAAGTGGCGCAATTGGATGTGGCCATTGCCGAATCCCAAACCGAAATTTTCAAACAAACCCTAAAAGAACAAACCGCCTTTTATTATTACTCGACATTGATCGGAAAACAGGCGGTTGAAATAAGTAAAGAGGATTTAAAAATTTGCGACAGCATGTATCAATTAACGACACAACGCTTTAAAGAAGGTTTGATTGATCTGACCAATAAAAATCAAGCCGAAATCAACCGAAATAAAGTAGAGCAAAGTGTTTTATCTAATCAAAATATTTACAATAAGTCCTTAAATAGTTTGAAGCTATTATTAGGAATTGCCTACGGTACATCTATTAATTTTACAGAAGAATTAACGCCTAACCAAACCGTAAACTTTATTTCGGCAACCCTTTCCGAGGATAAGAATCTAACGTTAAAAACCTTAGAGCAAGAGCAAACTTTGTTGAATATCAAAAAAGAAAAATCTGGAAAACTTCCCACACTTTCTTTTAATGGGTATTTGGGGAAACAACAATTACGAGACAATTTTGGCGTATCCTTTGGCAACAATGCTTGGCAAGATTATAGCTATGTAGGACTCAACTTAACAGTACCCATTTTTTCAGGGTTTTCGAAAAAAAACAAAGTTAAAGTTTCAAAAATAGAAAATGCGATTGCCATTAAAAATTTACAGATAGAAAAAGACAAATCGCTTTCTAAAGATGCAGAGTTATTAAATGAATTTCAGTTGAATTATTCCATACTTAAACAGAGTGAAGACAATTTTAAGCTTACCAAAGATAATACCGATTTGGCAATGCTAAAATACAAAGAAGGACTATTGAGTTTAGAGTCGTACCTGAAACTTTATGAAGATTATTTAAATGCCGAAAACAACTATTTAAATAGTTTGTCCGTCACATTTACGCAGTATGCTACCATTTTATCAAGACAATCAATATGACATATTTAAAAAAGAGATTTAGAATTATAAAATCCATCGTTTCTTTGCCAATAATTTTATTTTTAGTGAGTTGTGGCAATAAAAAAGAAACCACCATTCCGCAATCTAAAACAATTATCGATGCTGTATTTGCCAGTGGCTCAGTAGCATTTTCAGACGAATATTGGGTAACAGCAAATACCGAAGGTTTTATTTTAAAATCCTATGTAAAAGAAGGCGATTCGGTGGCTATTTATCAGAACTTATTTCAGCTTTCTGGAGAAGTGCAATTACTTCAATCAGATAACGCACGAACCAATTACGAAGATGCTTTGCGCAACGCCAATAGTAATTCACCACAAATCGCGCAGCAAAGAAATAAGGTGCAACAAGCCGAAGAAGCGTTGAATTTGGATAAGAAGAATTATGAGCGTTATACGCGATTAATCAAATCTAATGCGGTGTCGCAATTAGATTATGACAATGCTAAGTTGCAGTATAAAAATTCAAAAGCTAATCTACATATCCAAAAAGAGGTATTGAATGATTTAAAAAACCAACTCGCTTTGAAGGTAAAAAGCACCAAAAATCAATTGGATATACAAGATGAATATGTGTCGGATTATTCCATTAAAAGCAGTACAGAAGGAACGGTTTTAGAAATTTCGAAAAACACAGGCGAGCTGGCAAAAAAAGGGGAGCTTTTGGCTCGTGTTGGCAGCGGCACGCTTGTTGCCAAGCTGTTTGTAGCCGAAGAAGATATCCGTAAAGTCGAGTTAAATCAAAAAACCACATTATCGTTAAATACGGATAATCAGAGAACCTATGACGCTGTTGTATCCAAAATCTATCCCACCTTTAATACTACAGAGCAGTCTTTCGAGATTGAAGTATGTTTTGTAAACGATATTCCCAAACTGTTTTCCGGCACCCAAGTACAAGCCAATATTGTGTTTGAAGAACGTAAAAATGCACTCATTATCCCCACCAATTATTTGACCGAAAACAATACAGTTCTTTTAGAAAATGGCGATGAAAAACCCGTAGTAATCGGTGTTAAAAATAGTAATTGGGTAGAAATAAAAAGTGGCCTAAACAATACAACCACTATCGCAATGCCAACCAACAAATAGATATGATTAGCAAAACGAATTTTAAAATTGCCTTTACGCATTTATCCTCCAGAAAAAAGCAAACTCTTATTGCAGTTTTAAGTGTGGTTTTTGGTGTGTCGATGTACATTTTTATGAATGGTTTTATGGGTGGTGTTAACCAAGCGCAAACAGAAATGACCTTTAGTTCTATGGCACATATAAGAATTTATAATGATGTTGATAATGCGGTAAACACCTATTTATCTAGCGATGAAAATACCTTGGTGAATGTGCGCAATGCAAAAGCCATACAGTATTCCGATGGCATTAAAAACGCCACAAAAATTGTAGAAGAATTAAAAAGTAATCCAAAATTGGTAGCAGTTACATCTCAAATTAATCTGAATGCCACCTTTAAAAATGGCTCGGTGGAAGTAAGTGGGCAAATGTCTGGTGTAGATGTGTACGAAGAAAACAAAATGTTTCAGATGGATAGTTATGTGGTACAAGGCAGTTGGGACGATTTGGCAAATGGTGCAAACCATATTGTAATTGGTATTAAAATGGCAGAAAAATTAGGGTTAAAATTATACGATTTAATGGCCGTAACCACAAATTCAAACAGTATTAAAAACTATAAAATAGTATGCATTTTAGAAACAGGCGCTAAAGGCACTGATGCGTCTAAAGGTTTTATCAATAAGTCCTCTGCACTGCAATTAACAGCCAAAAACAAAAGTTATGCGAGCGATATACAGATAAACGTGCCCAATTTTAACAACGCCACTACCATAGCCAATTCCTTAAAAGGGATTCCGTACAAAGTAGAAAGTTGGCAGCAATCCAGCGGACAATTGGTGGCAGCTAATTCGTTACGAAATGTTATTGCTCTTGCAGTGTCGTTAGTAATTCTAATTGTAGCTGCCTTTGGTATTTATAATATTATGAATATGACCGTAAACGAAAAAATAAAAGAAATCGCCATTTTAAAAGCCGTAGGTTTTGGTGGCAAAGATGTGATTCAAATCTTTTTAACTCAATCAATTTTTATTGGGCTTTTGGGCGGATTCTTTGGTGTTTGTATGGGTTATGGCATAGCTTCCTCGGTAAGCAATGTGCCGTTTAGTATGCCAGGTATTAAAACCTTGCCAATGCTTTTTAGACCTTCAGACTATTTAATAGCGTTTCTTTTTGGAGTGTTATTAACCATTTTAGCTGGCTACCTACCAGCCAAAAAAGCGGCCAAAGTAGACCCTGTATCAATTATAAGAGAATAAAGATGAAATCATTAGCATTATCCGTAAAAAACATTAGCAAGTATTTTCACGAACCCAAAACTTTTCAGGTTCTTAATGATATTTCGTTTGACATTCATAGAGGTGAATTTTTATCGCTTATCGGAAAATCTGGTTCGGGAAAATCAACCTTATTATACGTGTTATCTACAATGGATACCGATTTTACAGGCGAATTGAACGTAAACGGAATAAATTTGAATGGAAAGTCGCAAAACGAATTGGCGCAATTCCGCAACGAACATATTGGCTTTGTATTTCAGTTTCATTACCTCTTACCAGATTTTAGCGTATTAGATAACGTAATGTTGCCCGCCTTAAAATTAGGAAAGAAAAACAATAAAGAAATCAAAGAAAAAGCATTGCATAACTTGGCACTTTTGGGTATTGATTCCCAAGCGAATAAACAAGCGAATAAACTCTCTGGCGGTCAGCAGCAGCGTGTTGCCATTGCCCGCGCCTTAATTAATGACCCAGCCGTTTTGATGTGTGATGAACCTACGGGGAATTTAGATTCTAAAAACACCAAAATTGTATTTGATATTTTTAGAAAAATATGTGATGAAAACGGACAAACGATTATTGCGGTTACCCACGATGACGATTTTGCTGCTAACTGCAATCGTATTATTGAATTGCAGGATGGTTACTTATTAAAAGAAGAGATAGTATAAACAGCCAACGCTCAAAGCCATACACATGTACAATGGACTACAGCCAACACAAAAGCCAAGAATTGTAAAAGAGTATGTCTTGCCAACGCACCCATTAGAACGAACAAACATTGGAAAACCAAGCAGAACGTAAAAAGCACTATACACAACAATGCTAACCGTTGCACAAGCCGTTTTCATCCCTAAAAAAGGACGTTTTGTGAAGTTTTTAGTGCTAGAGGGTTTTTAGTTTAAGTATATTGGTAAAGGTTTTTTCTACCTATAAAAAGCTTTAAGACACTTTTTAAAACTCCTTTTAACTGCCTATAAAAATTGGTCTTGGGTATTGGTTCACTTCACTGAAAATTGGTAAACATTTTTTCTTGATAATCCTTCTTTCCTTGCATGCTTTGAGTTACGAAAATTTGCTAACTTGTGCAACAGGCACAACGTATATAAAAAATAGCAATTTAATCGCTTAATCGAAACAAAATGAATAAATTAAAGGCCTGTTGTAATCCGAAAAGTTAGAGCTAAAAATTCGCTACTTTTCATATAAAAGACCGTTATACCTCATTAAAGAAAAACTTTGTAGGAAAAGCAAAATCCACTATTTTCGTAGAAACAATATTTATAAGGGATGTATAAACCAATTGATATTAACCGAAATAATTTAACCATTATGGGAGTACAGTTTTCTGACCTAAAAACGTTAGAAAGTACAGCAAATGCTATTGGAAGTAATATGTTCGAGGGCTTTAACCCGACACAAAAAGGAATAACACTTATCAGAGATTATGTTGTTGGGAAAATAACTTTTGCCGAGTTTATAAAGTTTGCGAAAGAAAAAAAGTATGTCTAATTCTGCTATGGATACTTCGCCTCGTAAACCATCTATTACTATACGGATCTTCTCTTCTGTGCTAAAAAGTTTTCGTGTTTTTCTCTTCACATTTTTAATTAAAGATCTACTACTTTGTTGTTTGCTCATTTTATCGAT
>JAOXRU010000269.1 GCA_025800395.1 Flavobacteriaceae bacterium | reverse complement strand
GGCAAAAACCTTTGTTTGGAAGCAATATGGTAGCAAGCCGTTAATGGCTGGTCCGCGACATGCCCGCCAGAAGTTTTCGTAGCTGGCGCTCACAGGGTACCTATCATAGGCATAGGCCGCTCGTCCCATTCGTCGCCGACTGCGTGTTTTTGGTGTGCTGATAGGACTTGGCTCGCACATAACGGACAAAGCCAATTCAAATTGTTGCTTTATTCCCAGGAGAATGCCTATGATTTTTGTCCCATAATAACACCTCGACGTTGTCAGAGCCACTTTATTTTAGCCCTGGAGTTCTTGCAACCCAGCAATTCTTGTTTAACCCGCCATTGACTGAGGGAAGGGGGGGGGGGCGTTTAACGCCCCCCTAGGAGATTATCCGCAATAGCTCAAAAACGCACCACGCTATCGCCGTAAAATTTGGCATACCTTCTCATACATCAAGTTTACACCCTCTGTCAAAAAATGAAGCAGTTTAGTCGGAAAATTTTTGAGTTATATTGATTTTAGTGACGTCACTACATGCCGGTTTTGGCCTAAAAGTGGTAAATGTTTGAAAATTTGCCAAAAATTCAGTTTTAAAGCAAAATGCAAACAAAAACGCCAAAATATAGAGAATTA
>JAOXRU010000261.1 GCA_025800395.1 Flavobacteriaceae bacterium | reverse complement strand
CATCAAAAAAGGAGTGCTCCACGAGCAAAATGAGACCGTAGTCTCTGATACCGTGAGTTATATGGTAATGCCACTTGCTAATTTCGGTGATCTCGGTAGATACCTCCGAGGAGATTACTATTTTGAAGAACCTATAGCTTGCTATATATTCCAAAAATTATTTTACGGAATTAGCCATATTCACGATAAAGGTTACGTCCATCTGGATATAAAACCTGACAATATTCTGATTACCAAAGAAATGGACTTCAAAATAGGAGATTTTGGTCTCTCCCAACCTTCCAAGGGAGAAGACGGTAACGGCATTTTCTCAAAACGTCGTTGTGGTACAAAATCATTCTGGAGCCCAGAAATTGCTCTAGGATTTGAATACAATGGTGAGCAAGCCGACTTATATTCCCTCGCAATTATGCTATTTATTATCGTATTTGGGTGCAGACCATTTAGAGAAATCAAAACTGATGATCCCCTCTTTATGAAACTACTAAAGGAGCCACTGGCCTATTGGATG
>JAOXRU010000256.1 GCA_025800395.1 Flavobacteriaceae bacterium | reverse complement strand
TTTGCAACTTGTGACTTGCAACTTGCAACGCATTTGGGCACTGCCTACACAATATTAATAAAGATGCACATAACAAATTGTTCGGTAACGAGAAAAATTCGGAGCAACTTCTTTAGCTAGGCCATTGATAAAGCGGCTACTCGGTTCCTTTTAAAATATGCGGTTGACATGTCCATTCCTGAAAAGTGAGAGAGCAATTTATTCCAAGCCAAATCCTTAGCTTTAGGAAACTCAAGCACCACTAAACACTGCACCTTTTGGTTAAAAGAAAATAAATTTATTATACTGTTTCAAAATATAGATAAGAACTCAAAACACATCACATTAGGTATTCCCGATGAAGATCGTATTTGACATTGAGAAAAGGTTGGGCGTGGGGGGGGGGGGGATCCCACATATAAGTGACGGGCTGCTCCTCATACCTTATCAAGGGTTATAAAAATGTTGGTTTGGTATTGCTTAGAGATCCACATTTGTAGCTTATGCGGTTACGTATCTTACAGGGTTTAAACGTTGCACTAGAACAACCAAATCGCGTGCAAAAATGGTGAGCTTGATAGGTTGTTTTGTTCCTCTTTGGGACAAAATTTGAAGCCATGCCCACAACATACCTCCTTGGTACTGTTTGGTTTTTTTTTATATCCCTCGAGTGCCCGCTTAAATTCATGTGATATCCTCCCTCCCCCAGGGAAGGAGTTGCCTTGCCTTGTGATTGGCGATGTGTTAAGTATTAAGAACTAAGGATCCCATGGCTTCCCTATCGACCAATGCATACAATATTATTGCAGGTAGCCTAAGCACATACTGAAAAGCTAACACTGTAAAAGCAATACAGTGAAAAAGGAGACAAATCCAATCTCTTTCCATGATATAATCACTTTGCAACAACACCATGAGTGCCGTGAGTATATAATTCACCGTCCATGGG
>JAOXRU010000241.1 GCA_025800395.1 Flavobacteriaceae bacterium | reverse complement strand
AGGAGACCAGGAATAGGTATATGCGCCAGTACCCCCAGAAGGATTTACCGTAGCAGATCCTGTACCAGTACAGTTAATATCTACTTTACTAGTGGTAGCCGTTATGGCATTGGGACGTACTACTGTAAAACTAGATGTAGTCACCTTGCTGGAACTATCTGTTACCGTTACGGGATAGGTACCAGGAGCCAAGTTAGAAGCAGTTGCGGAACTACTCACATTAGGACTCCAAGAATATGTATAGGGTGCATCCCCTCCGGTAACACTCACCGAAAGTGCTGCGTTGTTTAAATTATTACAAGCAATAAGCGCAGCAGTTTGCGTAATTTCTGCAAAGTACAACTCGGTAATACGCGCATAGCCATGCCCCGTGCGGCCTGTCATGGTACCACCACTAGGGTTTGGCATCGTTGCATTACCTGCTATTGTATTAGTTGCCGTCATATGATAAGAGGCGTCTGGCGTATAGCCAGAAGGTTTGTAAGAAGCAGCTGTAAGCACATAAGAAGAACCACCACCACCGTTGTTGCCACCGCCAATACTCATGCCACCACCATACCAGCCGCCGCCGCCGCCAGATCCACCACCGGAGCCACCTGCGCCTTTTCCTCCAAAGCCAAATGCGCCATTAGCACCTGCGCTAGATTGTCTACCTGGCTCATTTCCGATACCAGTTTCTCCACCGCCAGAAATGTCTCTAGTAACCCAGTTTCCATTACCCCCAGCACCGCCGGCAACAAGAATTCTACTAAGATAAGATGCAGTTGTCCTTTTATAGGCATAGTCATTTAATGACATGGCAGATGATGTTAAACAAAAATCTGTGGCACCACCACCAGTACCAAAAGAAGCTCTAGAATTGTATACACCACCACCACCATTCCATCCACCATTTCTGCTTACTGCAGTACTATGACTACTCCCACCATAGGTCATATAATTACCTTGGCCTCCTACATAGATATATATCGTAGTACCAGCGGTAAGGTATACTTCTCCTTTGGCATAGCCACCTTTGGATACGGTATAGCTTTCACCAGTTCCACCTTGTGCACCCCATGCTTCTAGTCGGTACTTGCCATTGGCAGGAACTGTAAATGTTTGCACACCACCTGTATATGCAAAGTTGTATATATCCTGTGCAAGTATTACTAAAGGAAAGAGAAGCGCTAGAGCGAGACTAAAGCTTAATTTAATAAAACGGTCTTTGGAGCCTTTTCTATGGTGCTCCTTTTGGTTTTTGTGGGTTCCAAATGTTGTAAACCACAATTTAGGTTTTGGTTTGGGCTGTTTCATTACTTGTTTTTTTAGAAAATTATTTAGGGATAATAACTAAAGGGAGGTTTTTTAAAAACAAACTAAAGTAGTTCTAGGGTATAACCAAAAGGCACACCTATAATGAAGTACAGTAAGAGAATGGATTTAAGATAAACCAGAGAGATTCTTATTTACCCAGCAATAATTTAGTTTAGATTAAAATGTAAAAAGATAAAAGTTAATGTTTAGAATAGGATATACTATAGCCTATATAAGGCTAGAAAGGTCTATTGTCTCATAAAAAAATGCCTTTACTATTGGGCAAAACTATGCTCAATAGTATTGGCTGCTAACTCAACTTGTATTAAAATAAGATGTTGTAAAATGTTTTAGTCTGCTGCTTGAGGATGCAATCCAAGCCAAGCAATACTTCGATGAAGCGCTACCAAAGGTGGTAGATAGGTTAGGGGAAATAGTCATGTTTA
>JAOXRU010000205.1 GCA_025800395.1 Flavobacteriaceae bacterium | reverse complement strand
GGTGTCTACCTTGGTGTCGTTGGCGTAATACTCTACAGGAACTAAGCCCCCTTTTTGCTCTACGCCCAATACCCGAACTACCGTCCCTTGGGGCAACCTGTTTACCACATACCGAGGCTTACTAAACACATCTGCAATCTTGCTTTTTACCGCTCGGATATCCAACTCCAAAAACTCGGAAAGGTAGTTGCGGGAGTCGGTTTTGGAATGAGTCATTAAATCTTGCCAAACCTCTGAATTAAAAACCCCAAAACTATAAGGCGGAGAAAACTTTTTGCTAATTGATATATCCCAATTTCTACCGGTAATATAGTACCCATCTCTTAAGTCAAAATTATCAACAAACAAAAGTTTAGCAATGTTGTATTTGGTATTTAAATGATGTTCCTTTATCGTCGTCATATACTTCCCCGAAGGTTTTAGACTGTCTAGATAAAAGATTTGGTTGGGAGCATTATCCACAAAGTCAGGAAAACTCTCGTAGGTATTCTGAAAACCACTTCGGTATAAAATTTTGGATAATTTTCCTGTTTTGGTTGTCTTTCCTAGAGTTATTCCTTTATAGCCGTTGGTTATTATCCAAGCATAGGTTTCATTATCATATTTTGTGTCATCCCAAAATATACCTGTCAAATAACCGACTGTAGATTCTTTGGGGATAGGATATTGTTGTGCGGTTAGGCTTACTGTTACTATTAATCCTAATATAAATGCTATTTTTCTTATAATGCGTTAAATACTTCTTTTGTTTTATTAATTCTATCGTCCTCGTCTAGTGCTTTCAATTTCGCGTTACCTCTGTTCACCATTCCACCTACTTTCTTACAACTATCCTCCGTGATGGTGTCTTTGGCAACATACTGATTGATTTTATTGTTTTGCCAATAAATAAAGCTCACTAACATCGCTGTCTCTACATCGGTAGTGATTAGCGTTGCCATTTCTTTCATCGTCTTACCTTTGCCATTCTCGGTGTGTTTCCATTTTTCGTAAACCTTTGTATAGTTATTTTTCCCTGTCAATTGGATGT
>JAOXRU010000196.1 GCA_025800395.1 Flavobacteriaceae bacterium | reverse complement strand
ATCGATAAACGATTTCCTGCAAACTATCTTTAGCTTCCCAAAAAAGTTCTGCTACGCGCAACAAACTTCGAGAGCGATCTAAATTTTGTTGGGAATATCGTACCTGATAGTAGGTGTCGTTTTCGTAGTAATCTGTTAAGGCACGAATACCGTGTAAAAAAGGCATAAGCACCCCTCCCATAACCATGTTTTCTACTTCTTGGTGTTGTAAAAAGTGCTTTACCTTAGATAACCCTTGAATAAAAGCTTCGAAATACGCATCATCTAATTGTATACTAGAAATATCCTGTTCTGCTTCATGAGCATGTATGGCAACAGTGCGTATGGCATCTCCAAAATCATAAATAAAATACCCAGGCATTAGTGTATCTAAATCGATAAGACAATACCCTTTGCCATCGGCATTAAAAAGCATATTATTCAGTTTGGTGTCGTTATGGCAGAGACGAAGCGGCATTTGGTTCCAAGAGATTGAAGCGAGGTGCTGCTTTAATACTGTGGCTTTTTGCAATAGCGAACTACCTCTTTTCAAACGATTATTAAGGGCAGTTTCTCTGGCCAAATGTAATTGTTCCCAACGCCAATTTATATCGTGAAATCGCTTCAGTGGGGTTTCAAATTTATGTATATCTACATCCTGAAGTTGTTCGTGAAAATTTCCCAACAAAACTCCAGCACTAAATGCTATTTGTACGTTCGGCGCAGAATTATATACTCTAGTATTGGCAATATACCGCATTAATCGCCATACCTTACTCGAGGTATCGGTATACCACCACAATCCGGTTTGGGTAGGTACAAACTCTAGAAATTTAGATGTTTTGGACTCCAAATGCGATTGCATTTTTCGAATATTCTCCATCAAACCCTTTACATTAGTAAACACCTTGGTGTTGATTTTCTGCAATACAAAATCGCCTTTAGCAGTTCTCAGTCTAAAAGTTTGATTTATAAGTCCATTTTGGAGGGGTTCTACCGATTCCACCGACACTTCCCCTAAAAATGCTTTTATAACTGTTTCCATAAAGGATCTGGATAAACTACTGATGCTTCTTGCATCGAAGCCAGTTTAGATTTTGCCGCTTCTTTATCTGGTGCATAGGTAATCCCAAACCAACTTGCATTGCATTGCAATACGCCTATTGGTATTTGGTTGGCACCACAATACTCTTGTAGCACTAATGGGATATAAACTTCTCCTTTTTCTAAATTATTATTATTGGTAATAAACTGCTTTAAAGCCGTCTCTATATAATCGAAAATATCGGGATGGCAAATCCAGAAATTCATAGACGCTAAGCTATCTGCTGGATA
>JAOXRU010000172.1 GCA_025800395.1 Flavobacteriaceae bacterium | reverse complement strand
TGATTTTGCACTACTAATTTTCCTATCTCCCGCGGATCGGGATGACAAATTTCCTTTCCAGACCAATCGAACATACAAATAAAACCGGCTTCCATATCGGTACCTTCTATCATGTTTTGTATGGTGTAAATAATTTGTTGTTTAGGAATACCTTGCTCTACCCGATCTGCAATAAAATTAGCCATTTCCTTAGCCTCTCTTTTGCTAGATGCCAATTGGTTTTTTAGAAACTGTTGGCTGCTTATATCTACCAAATAATTAGTACTAAAATACCCAGTAGAAAAAACAATAATTAGAATAGATATGAAGGTAAGTAAATAAAGTAGATCCTTTTTCATGGTATTCTCTTGTATTTTAATTTAAGACATAGCAATGTTAGCATTTTCCTACGTAATTTCTAGTTTTTTCAGCTCTTAATTTTCCCTTTTATCCCCTTTTTATTCCCACTCACCTTACTTATTTATATAAACCTCAGAACTTTACTATTACTTTGAATGAAATTTATAAAACACGATACAAATGAAAAAAACTATGTTTTTATTGTTACTATCTATAGCTGCTATAGGATGTAACAACGACGACGATGCAAGCAGTGCCCCAAAAAACACGGTGCAATTAGCCAACAATGCTACCCATGGCAAAATACTAACAGACAGTAAAGGCAAAAGTCTTTATTTCTTCTCTTTAGACACCAAGGAAACCTCTGTATGTATGGAAGCTGGAGATTGCTTAAAAAACTGGCCAATTTTTTACGATGCCAACCCTGTAATAGGCACAGGCTTAACAGCAGCCGATTTTAAAACCATTACCCGTACCGATGGCAAAAAGCAAACCACCTATAAAGGTTGGCCGCTATACTATTTTGTAAACGATGCTAGTGCTGGAGACACCAAAGGAGATAAGGTAGGAGATGTATGGTTTATTGCAAAACCAGACTATTCTCTTATGTATGTAAAGGCACAATTGCAAGGCTTAAATGCAGATGGTAAGCTTACCAATTATAA
Source organism: Flavobacteriaceae bacterium (assembly GCA_025800395.1). Classification (GTDB taxonomy): domain Bacteria; phylum Bacteroidota; class Bacteroidia; order Flavobacteriales; family Flavobacteriaceae; genus JAOXRU01. The sequence continues at coordinate 581 of JAOXRU010000172.1, read as the reverse complement.
AGACGATTACACCGAAGGGGATGCACTTACTTCTTATATTACCGATATAGAAGGCAGAACCTTGTACACCTTTATAAACGACAAAAAAGATACCAATAATTTTACTGCGGAAGACCTCTCTAACAATGCAGTATGGCCTATATATTATAACGATCTTATGAAAATCCCAAGTATACTAGATGCAAAAGATTTTGGAACCATTACTGTACACGAAAAAAAGCAACTTACCTATAAAGGTTGGCCCCTATACTATTACGGTGCAGATAAGAAACGAGGCGACAATCTCGGAATTAGCTTTCCAAAGCCTGGTATCTGGCCTATAGCCAACACCAGCCTTAAAGACGCACCTTCTGCTAAATAACATGTAAAGACCGTTGCAAAAGAATTAAACCCAGATAATGCAATAGAAAATCTATAATAGCTTAAAACCACCTCAAATACAAACTGTTGGTTTATAGCGACTTTAACACTCTAATGCATTATTCGGGTTAAAAAGAGCAACGAAATAGTTGTTTTGCAACGGTCTTATACCAGTTACTACTTGAAATTATTGAAAAGAAATGTTTTATTTAGCCATATAT
>JAOXRU010000148.1 GCA_025800395.1 Flavobacteriaceae bacterium | reverse complement strand
GGAGACGAATATCTTTCTTCCCCAATAGACAAGAGACCAAAATTTCACTTATACCACCCAAATATCGCTCTTTTAAGTGGTATTGCCTGGGATCATATTAATGTATTTCCTACCTACGAAAACTATGTAGAACAGTTTACTATTTTTCTAAACGCAATCACCAACGGAGGAAGCATTACCTACAACAGTTGCGACGAGGAGGTAGTTCGCGTAGTGGAAAATTGCGAACAACCAATTCGCAAGCTTCCATATACCATACCAAAACATTTTACACAAGACGGCCAAACTTATTTGGAAACAAACGATGGTCCAATGCCACTAGAAATATTTGGAAAACACAACCTAAACAATTTAGCTGGAGCCAAATGGATTTGCCAACAAATGGGAGTAGATGAAGACGATTTCTATGAGGCCATCGCCAGTTTTAAAGGCGCAAGCAAACGCCTAGAGAAAATAGCTTCTAACCAAGACAGTTTGTTTTTTAAAGACTTTGCACATGCGCCTAGTAAGGTAAAAGCAACTGCTACTTCTGTAAAAGAGCAGTTTCCCAACAAACAATTAGTTGCTTGTGTAGAGCTACATACTTACAGTAGTTTAAATCCAGAATTTCTTCAAGAATATGCAAATTCTTTGGAAAGTTGCGATGAAGCTGTTGTTTTTTATTCGCCAAAGGCTTTGGCTATAAAAAACATGACACCAATTTCTGTAGAAGACATTAAAAATGCCTTTCAGAAAAACGGTTTAATTGTATTTACAGAACCCGAAGATTTGGCAAAATTCTTATTAGATAAAACAATTAAAAACACGGTTTTACTTCTAATGAGCAGTGGGAACTATGGAGGTCTTAACCTAGAGGAAATAGCCCAAAAGTTCTAATTTTCCTGTTGGTGATTCTCTATAATATCGTTTACAAATTCGCGAACAGATTGTTGCTGACTAACGATTAAGGCTTCTGCTGCCAATTTCATATCGGTTTCCGATTTGTCTTGAGAGAATTTAAACCTTCCAATCATTTTCGTAATTTCAATATCAAAACCAGTAATAAAGGGTAAGGCACCATGCATGCTCAAATTGGAAGATTCTAGTTTAAATCCTTTATCCTTTTCCATAAAAGCAGTAATCTCCACCAAAGATTGTACTAAAGTATCTTTCTCCAAATGCGACCGCACAACACCATTGATATGCACGTGCATATAATTCCAGGTAGGCAACTGTTTTGTACTATAAACAGTAGGAGAAATATAGCTTTGAGGCCCATGAAATACAATTTTTACTTTACATCCCAACTGTAAACTTACGAGCTGCGGATTGTTATTGTCTATATGTCCTACTAGGTGCATTGCTCCATTTATTCTTTTAAACAATAACGGTATGTGCGTATAATACAGCTCATCTCCATCGGTACTTACTACACTAGCAAGCGGAAACCGCTTTAAAACACGAATCATGTTCTCTGTATTGTATTCTAAATGATGCTTCGGCGGATAATTCATAGACAATTTTGTAAGAAATTACTTAAATATTTGTATATTAGTAATCCTAGGTTTTTGTAAAAATAATAAAATGAAAGACAACCAGCAGTCCTTTACAATTAAACATTGGTCCGAGCAAGATCGGCCGCGTGAAAAACTATTACAATCTGGTTCCAAATCTTTGAGCAATGCCG
>JAOXRU010000175.1 GCA_025800395.1 Flavobacteriaceae bacterium | reverse complement strand
ACAATTGGTAAAACAGGAGGAGGAAATCTCTCTAGAGTATATAGTCCATTAATTATTATCTTAGAGGCACAGAACAAAAGTTGGTATACGTGGGGTTAAAACAAGTATCTTGGTTTATTAGATTGGGGAGTTGGGAGTATTGGCCGTCTTGGGTGCTGTATTTACCTGTGTACATTCAGCATTTTTGGCTTACTTTAAAAGCAAGAAATCTATTTTTCTTTTTACGTACCAACCCGGCTATAGATGGCTTTATACTTAGCGACAGCAAATTCGAAACTCTAAAATTGGTACCAGAAGCCTTGTTGCCTAAAACAAAGTATATTGCGCCAAACGACAACCCTAAAGAGGCAGCATCGTTTTTGCAAGAACGGCAGATTTCTTTTCCAGTTATTCTAAAACCCGATATAGGCTTTCGCGGACTCCTAGTACAAAAAATAGAGAATAATACCGCTTTAGAACTGGCAATACAACAACTAAAAGTACCGCATCTATTGCAAGAATATGTGCCTTACGAAACCGAAATGGGAGTGTTTTACTATCGGTATCCTGGTAAGCAAGAAGGCGTGGTGTCTTCTTTAACTTTAAAAGAGTTTCTCTGTGTTAGAGGAGATGGTATACATACCCTAGAAGAGTTGGTGTATCTCAACCCTAGAGCCATATTGCAACAAGAAAACATTAAGCAAAAATTTCCCAAGCATTGGAAGCATGTTCTAGTAAAAGGCGAATTGCTAGAGTTAGAAAGCATCGGAAACCATTGTAGAGGAACTAAATTTGTAAATGGCAACCACCTAATTACCAAAAAACTGGAAACACAATTCGATTTGCTCACCCAACAAATGAACGGGTTTTATTTTGGGCGATTCGATATTCGTACTAGTTCTTTACAAGCATTGGAAAACGGAGAAGAGTTTAAAATATTAG
>JAOXRU010000137.1 GCA_025800395.1 Flavobacteriaceae bacterium | reverse complement strand
GTAGTGGTAGCTAGGTAGTCTGTGCCAAGTAGCTGCACTTGCCCGCGGAGGCGACCAAAGGAAGCCCACGCAGGGCTAGTAAAGCTTTGGCAAAGGCTACCTACTACAAACGAATAGCCCGACCCACTGTAGCCTAATACCATTTTTGGTATAGGCGAAAGTGGGGCACGCCCAAAAGACATTTAAGGGCATTTTTAGGATAGAAATGGTGTGACAAAAAAAAGCCTTGGTCATAACCAAGGCTACAGTATAAAGCATTAACCAACAAGCCATTAGGTATATCTCACAGATTTGATTTGTTTGTATTCTTGGCTTTGATAACCATAAGTAGAAGCCATTAGGTTTTTGATATCGCTGCAACAATACATCAGTTTTTTTCCTTCGATTTTGGAAGCGAGCCTTGCCTTGGCATATCTGCGTTTGGCGAGTACCACGGCTCGATTGAGTTTTTCTAATTGCACATAAAGCTTTTGAAGGGAATTGATCTTTGCCAATTCATTTCCCGGGGTATAGGTGGGCCCTAGCTTGGAAAGCAAGGTAAGCAACCGTTGCAATGCCAGGAGCTTGTTTCCAAATCCACCTGTGTGCTCGGTACTGTCTTTGCCTTTGGCATCCGACTCGGTTTGTAACATGGTATTGTTGGTCTTGTCCTCGGTTTTTGATTTTTTGCTGTTGTTTGCGCCACGAATAATACGGATATGCTTCTGTGCCAATTCTACTGTGGAAGTAGCTAAGGTGCGTTTTCCCATCAGAAAACGATTGATGGAAGATAAGCGCTTCATCAATCCCTTTTCGTCGTGCATATACATATGCTCCCGCTCCTTTATGGTTCCTTTTTTTAATTGTTCGCTGTCGGTAAATTCTTGGTCTATTTCCAAACAGAGCGCAAACTGATCGCGCATGCTCTGGATGTCGGCGCTGTGGTGTTGGTGCATTTTTTGCATGCCCTTCAACAATTCGTCTAATTGGCGCGCCTTCTCCAAGCGGTTGGCCATTCTCTCTGATACGTTGTAACTCATAGGTAAGTCGTTTTTTTGTTAGTGTAAACTTATGTAAGAATTTTCATACTTCGGAAAACAATGTTGTGAAAGCTGCTGTATTTGTAGGTGATTTCTGTATTTTTTGTGGTGAAGCACGATGTTTACAGCTAGTGAAAAAAAATAATACGGTAGGAAAGCGTTCTATTATAACCCATGGGTGTTTGCAAAATAGGTGGCTATCCTAGCATAGTTGTAGTAGAATGTGTCTACAGTAGACGACAAGGGTAAGCATCATAGGACACAAGGGTATGGAACATAGCAATAGGAATAAGCCATAACGGGTGCTGGGTGTATTCCCCATAGCCGAGGGGGGTGGTAATAGCTATAGCTGTGGTTGCGCAATATAGGTGTTGGATGTGTGCATATATGCGACCAGACTGCAAGATATAGGTGAGAAGTGTCATTGGGGAAATCAGAAAGGCATGCCTTTCTGGTGTAAAAAATGGGATGGGTATAGACAAAAGGCCGCTGTGGAGATGAACGGCCGTTCGTCTCTACAGGGCATTTGTTGTAAAGTGAAGAATGGTGCTCTATGGGAAAGGGCGTAGGGCGTATGCTTTATGCGTCATATATTCGTCTCCGGTGACACGAATGGGCGTATGCAATACGCCCCTACATTGGGGGTGTTTTTTGTAAATGCCGTAGGGCGTCATATATTCGTTTCCGTGTTACCAATGGGCGTATGCAATACGCCCCTACATGGTGGTGTTTTTTGTAAATGCCGTAGGGTGTCCTGTTTTCGTTTTCGGTGACGCAAATGGGCGTATGCAATACGCCCCTACATTGGTGGAGTTTTTCATAAATGCCGTAGGGCGTCCTGTTTTCGTTTTCGGTGACGCAAATGGGCGTATGCAATACGCCCCTACATTGGTGTGTTTTTCGTAAATGCCGTAGGGTGTCCTGTTTTCGTTTTCGGTGACATGAATGGGCGTATGTTTTATGCGTCATATATTCGTTTCCGTGTTACCGATGGGCGTATTGCTATACGCCCCTACATTGGTGTGTTTTTCGTAAATGCCGTAGGGTGTCCTGTTTTCGTTTTCGGTGACGCAAATGGGCGTATGCAATACGCCCCTACATGGTAGTGTTTTTTGTAAATGCCG
>JAOXRU010000131.1 GCA_025800395.1 Flavobacteriaceae bacterium | reverse complement strand
ATTGGATTACCGTAGAAGATGGCAGTGCAAAAGGAGGGTTTGGAAGTGCAATTTCGGAGTTTCTTCACGAGAATAATTTTAGCAATAGCCTTAAGCTATTTGGTGTGCCCGATTCTTTTGTTCCGCATGGTACTATAGCAGAGGTACGTGCCTTTGCAGGAATAGATATTTTAAGTATAACCCAATATATACAAAAACTTATTTCTAAATGATGCGTATCTCCCTCAAGAACATCTTGTACTTCTTTTTACTATGTAGTGTATCTGTGCAAGCACAGCGTGTAGAGCTGGATAGTGTGTTTTTAAGTAGACTGCCTATTTTGTTTCCGCAAATAAAGGCCGTAAATCTTCGCAGTCCCGCACTAAAACCTAATTTAGATATGGTGCTTACCAAAAAAGAAATGCCTACCAAGTTAATTCCTAAAACAAATGGCGTTAACTTTTGGACCAATCAGAATAATTTAGTGTTGCAAATAAACGAGGCCACCTTCTCTAACTGGAATGCAGGGGGAAACAATTCGGTTTCTGCCCTTGCGGTTCTTGGCTTTGTAAGAAAATATAAGTTTCGATACCTACAATGG
>JAOXRU010000130.1 GCA_025800395.1 Flavobacteriaceae bacterium | reverse complement strand
TAATGGCGGCTACAGCTTTGAAAATACCATTTCTCCAAGTTTATCTCCGAACCTCATTCGTGGCCAGTACCTTTCTACTGTAGATAGCTAGCTACCTGCCTACTTATCAATCTAAGTATCAGGTCCCTTGCTAGATTTTCTACCTTCCACCGTGCCAGAACGGTTGATAGTTGCCAAGAAATTTGATCCTAGTGAAAGTCCTGCACGAAGGCTACATTGCTACATGACTACTGCAATCCTTTGGGTTTTACGTGTATCCCTGAAATTAGCCAGCATACATTTTGGAGCTTCGGTTCCGGGAATATTCTAAGTGCGAATAATTTCCAAAGATTGAATAAAGGGGTTGAAAGGGAAAAAAAACAGAACGTTTTTTTATTTTCACCGTTTTAGCGATTTTCCCTATACAAACGGTTGCTTTCCAATAACGGCGGCTACAACTTTAAAAATTACAATTTCTCAAAGTTTATCTCCGAACCTCATTCGTGGCCAGTACCTTTCTACTGTAGATAGCTAGATACCTGCCTATTTATCCATCTAAATATCAGGTCCCTTGCTAGATTTTTTTTTACTATCCACCGTGCCAGAACGGTTGATGGTTGCCAAGGTTTTTTGATCCTAGTGAACTTCCTGTACGTAGGCCACATGGCTACTGCAATCCTTTGGGTTGTATGTGTATCCCTGAAATTAGAGCTCCGGCTCCGGGAATATTCTAAGTGCGAATAATTTCCAAAGATTGAATAAAGGGGTTGCGCAGGAAAAAACAATATAT
>JAOXRU010000129.1 GCA_025800395.1 Flavobacteriaceae bacterium | reverse complement strand
TAAAGTTTATCGGTTTTGGCAAATAATTTCCAATCGATATGTTTAGTACTCTCTCCCGGATTGTACATTTTGTGCTCGGCAAATTCCGCAGCAAACCCGTGAAACGGACTCTTGTGCAAACCGCTAATATATCCCTCCACCACTTGTTGCGCGAGCAAATCTAAATGTCCAAACAAAGACGAATTGTACAATTCTTTTTCTACCGACATAAAACAATTTTCATATGAAGATACAAAAAACAATACGGAATCGTCATTTAAAACCGTTGTAAAAAAATTTTAAAGTACAGAACGATACCTGATTAAAAAATCAGTTACTCTAAGTACTTTTATTTCAATCTTTACAAAACCTCAGTGTTTCCGTATTAAAAAAGCCACTTGTGGTGCAAGTGGCTTCTAAAGTTTTTTCTAATTTTGTTTACAACAAACCGTCTATCGCATCGGTATACGTAGTCTTAGGAGCAACACCTACTTGACGACCTACCACTTCTCCATTTTGGAAAATAAGTACCGTAGGAATATTTCGAACGCCGTATTTTGCTGCAAATTCTTGGTTAGCATCCACATCTACTTTACCAACAATTGCTTTTCCTTCGTAATCGTTGCCAATTTCATCTATAATTGGTCCTACCATTCTACAAGGTCCACACCAAGCAGCCCAAAAATCTACCAATACAGGTTTGTCACTTTTCAAAACAACCTCATCAAAAGTTGCGTCTGTTATTTCTAATGCCATGTTTAACGTTTTTAATATTATACAAATTTAGTCCTTTTTTTTACTATTCCTTACTAAGAAACATATCAGTTTAATTTATAAGGCATAAGCAACCTTTATAACGTACAATATTTTCTTTTCGTATTCTATTAATTTGGCTGTGTCCCCCGCCCAACCAAGAATTTTCACTTCAAATAAACTCAACTTTGGCGGGGGTCGGGCTGTACACTTGTAGTTGCAGCCCTTTGCAAAAGCCTTCCTAGGCCTGCTGGGGGCTTCCTCTGGTCGCCTCCTCGACCAAGTAAGGCTACATTTGCCAATGGCTGCAAGCTACCGCTTCCATCCCTAACAGAGGAGCCCAACTATATCACAAACTCCGAACTGTTTTTTATTTCCTTCAACACAAAAGTGCTATTTAACACCCCCATATTATCTAATCGAGATAACTTAAACCTTACAAAATCATGATATTCTTCCAATCCACTAAGGTGTATTTTCAACATAAAATCTACGGTTCCCGCCATATGATAACACTCTTGTACTTCTTCCAAATTCTGTATCTGCTCCATAAATCTATCGATAAACTCCTCCCCATGATAACGCATAGACACCTGACAAAATGCCGTTACAGGCAATTCTAGTTTTTCTTTGTCTAATATGGCTACATATTTTTTAATATAGCCATCGCGTTCCAACCTCCGAATTCGTTCGTATACTGGAGACACCGTAAGTTGTAAACCCGCCGCTATATCTTTAGCAGTCTTTCGTGCATCGGTTTGCAGTATACGCAATATGGTTTTATCGATCTCGTCTAAGGGTTTTGTTTCCATAATATTTACTTTAAACAAACTATTTCATATCGCTATAAAACAATTATTACTGCTTTTTAGCTAAAATAACAGTAAATATAATGGCATTAGACAAAATGCACCAATAATATAACCGATATTTTTTAATTTTACACGAAATAAAGAACCATGAGCAATATTCTAATTACAGGCGCAGGTGGCCAAGTTGGTAAAGTACTCACTACCCAATTGCAGACCTTGTTTGGCAAGGAGCACGTATGGGCTACCGATTTAAGACAAATAGCCGACTTCGACGGACAATTTTCGGTATTAGACGCTACAGATCAGACGGCAATCGAAATCATGGTTCAAGAAAAAAACATTACACAAATCTATCACCTTGCAGCCATCTTGTCTGCCAAAGGCGAATCCAATCCTTTAGGCACTTGGGAAATTAACACAAAAAGCTTGTTTGCCATATTCGAAGCCGCTAGGAAAAACGATGTAGAAAAGGTGTTTTTCCCCAGTTCAATAGCCGTATTTGGACCCGATGTAGATCGTAGTTATACCCCTCAAAACGCCAATTTAACACCTAGCACCGTCTACGGCATGTCTAAGGTGGCTGGCGAAAATTGGGCCAACTATTATTTCCAACGTTATGGCCTAGAT
>JAOXRU010000106.1 GCA_025800395.1 Flavobacteriaceae bacterium | reverse complement strand
GCGTATAACGCTCACTAAGCGCCTCTAAAACTACTTTTACTTTAAACTCCGATTTGAACTTTCTTCTACTCATAATACAGTAAATTTAATTTAAAAATTATTAACTTAACTTACTGTCCCATTTTTGGGGGGAATTATAGTCCAATCCATAAGCTCTACTTCCACTTATACATTCAAAAATAATATGTCCCGATGCTTTTAAGGCTTCTAGTGTCATTATTTTAATGTTTTTAAAAACAACGAATTAAAATCAGCTGGATTAGATTTTCTATTAGCTAATGTGTCTTTAACGCTATTATTTTCATTAACTAAATGTTTTACCAAATGTATTAAATCTGCTTCAACAGGATCATTGCTTTTTTCAATACGTTTACTTTTTAAAGCGATAAGTGCATCCAGTTTGGAGTGATAGCGATCATCGATTAATGAATACATTTCCTTGAACAAAACAGGAGGAATAGTTTCATTTTTATAAATCCAATGCGCACAAAGCGCAGTTCGAATAGCATAAAAGAAACGCTTCAATGTCATTTTTTCTGAGCCTAATGTTGTCTCAAAATTTTTGCTCATGCTATGAAAATGATAAAATCCAGAAACAGGATTAAAATTAGCATTTGCCAAATTCTTTATCGCATTCAAGAAATCATGGTCTGCCCGATACACGATAGGCGAAAACAACCACCCTGTAAAAGATGCATTTGACTTTGCTAGTAATCGTAGCGCTTTTCGGACATCCCAACCAACACCATCCAAATCCTCTGCAGTCATAAATTGTATAGTATCCGTTTGCTCCCAAAGATTTAAATACCAATCCTGAGAATGTTTGTAAACAAAACGGATATCATAATCTGAATCTGGGGAAGCAAAGCCCCAAGCCCGGCTTCCCGATTCTACTGCGAATAAGATTTCGATTTGCTTTTCTTGCTCTAATTGTTGTAGTTTCTCTTTTATTTTCTGTTTCATGTTCTCTTTTTTTTACGCCAAGGCGCATTTTTTAATACATCTCCAGCCATAATGCAACCGTAAGGCATCACTTCATCTATCACTTTTCCTAAACCAAATTCTTCCATTTGGTTTCTTACAGTTTCTGCATTTTTATAGGCACTTGGTAATTCCGTAATATCAATCTCTTCAGAGAAAAACCGAACATCCAAACCTTTGGTTTCTGCTTCGAAAATCTCTTGGAAGGTTCCTATTTTACTTTTTCTATGTTGTGTTCTACTCACATTTCTACCTGCTCCATGTGGTGCAAAGCCCAAATTGGAAGCTGTTGTTTCGCCTTCTACTATCAAAACTGGTTCTGACATATTTAAAGGAATCAAACGCGGACCTGTGATATCTGGCATAAACTTTTTGTCTAAAGGTGTAGCGCCTTTTGCATGGTAAAACAAATCGCCATCTTTGAATACAAAGTTGTGTTCGTTCCAAAACCTATTTTCTTTGTCAATTCCTAGTTTTTCTAATGTAGCATCGTGCAAAACCTCATGGTTTTTCTTTGTCCACTTTCTAATAATCTGTAATGCTTCCCAGTATTGTTTCCCTTTTTCGGTTTCAAAAGGAATCCATGCATTTTGTTTTAAAGTATCAGGTGACAATTCTCTTCTGTATTTCTCAGCAACTTTCATTCCTTTAGAATATAAGTTAGCCCCAAACCCTCTACTTCCATGATGGGTCACCATCATTGTATTTCCTGTATTTTTAGATTTACCAACAAACAAAAAATGGTTTCCATCTCCTTGGGTGCCTAAGTGAGATCTAGCTGCAGAAATGCATTTTTGGTCATTTAAAAAATAGTTTGCTTCTATTTCCGCCAACAAATCCATTGGGAAGCGAAACTGGCTGTTTCTATCTCTTCCTCCAGGGCCAAAATGGGTAATAGCATGGGCTGCATCTAATACATCTTTTGGGGCTGCTTTTCCAAAATCGGTAAGCATTACCGAACAACAAATATCAGCGCTATGCATGCCTGGGTGAATGGCATTCTTTGCTACTGCAACACCGCCAACCGGTATGGTTCCTATTGGCCCTGTTGGGCATGCATCTGGCATGATTGCTCCATCAACCAAAGTAGGGGTCTTCATAAGTTCTGCCATAGTTTTAACAACAGCATTCACATTAGTAACTTCCAACTCATTTTCCGCTTTAATATTAATAGAAAATGGAATGCTTTCAATATATAATGCAATAGGATCAGGCGTTTTAAATGGCTCTAGGAAGTTCCTTAAAGCGTCCCCTTCTAATTGATTTTCGTTTATATGTTCTAAAGCTTCCTTAAACCATTTTCCCGGTCTATATCCTAGGTGAATTAAATCGTTTCCTGTTATTTTTTTTGTTTGTTCCATCTCAAATTATTTATTTAGCTCCGTTGGCTTCCCCGTCCAACGGAGCACTACTTTAAAAGTCTGTAATAAAGACTTCTTCATGATTCCGATACAAATATTTTACCTATATGCGCAATCTTTTTGCGCAGATAAATTTATTCCTTAATTTTAATTAAAATTTCATCTATGGCTTTAAACAAAAATGCACTTATACGCTATAAGACCATTGACAAATGCTTGCAAAATTCGCATCGAAAATGGACCCTAAATGCGCTTATAGAGACCTGTTCGGATGCACTATATGAATATGAAGGCAGGGATGTAAATGTGAGCAAACGCACCTTGCAATTGGATATTCAAATGATGCGCAGCGACAAATTGGGCTACAATGCCCCCATAGAGGTCTATGATAAAAAATACTACCGTTATGCAGATCCCGATTTTTCCATTACCGATATTCCCTTAAACGAAGGGGATATGCAGGTATTGAGCGAGACGGTAGCCATGTTGAAACAGTTTAAAGATTTTTCCTTGTTTTCCGAATTGGGTGGCATCATTCAGCGATTAGAGGATAAGGTATATAGCGAAAAGAGTCAAGAGGCTGCCATTATTCACCTCGATAAAAATGAAAAACTAAAAGGCCTAGAGCATTTGGATCCTTTGTATCAGGCCATACTCAAAAAATTGGTATTGCGTTTACAATACCAATCGTTTAAGGCGCGCGAAGCTTCGGAGATTATTTTTCATCCATACATCCTGAAAGAGTTTAACAACCGCTGGTTTTTGGTAGGCCGTCCTGGCGTGGAAGCCAAGAAACCTGTGGTTACCTTAGCACTAGATCGCATACAATCGATAGATTTTGATAGTAGCTTGCCATACCACTATCGCAGTTTTGATGGGGACAATTATTACAAAGATGTGATAGGGGTGACTGTGAGCAATACCAGAGCACAGCGAGTACAGTTTTGGGTAGATAGACATAATGCACCTTATGTAATTACCAAACCATTGCATGCTTCCCAACGATTGATAGAAAAAAGAGAAGATGGTATGGTCTTTAATATTTTTGTGATTCCCAATTTTGAACTAGATCGATTGTTATTGGGTTTTGGGGAGGCTTTGGAGGTGCTCAAACCCGAAAAGTTGCGCAGAAGAATACATCAAAAGTTGGAAAAAGCAAGCGCTTATTACAAGGCAGAATAGAAAGTAAAAACTGCTTCAAATGCGTACAAAAAAACGGCAACGGTTAAAAATAGCGCAGTACATCCACCAAAACACCGATAAAAATCAATATAAACTCCGTATTGGCAAGCTTTATTTAAAATGTAATGAAATTGCTTATGCAAAATTTAGAGCATGCCCAAGGTAGTTTGTTTGAATTTCTGAAAGAATCGAACTGTAAAGACCAAACCCGTTATTTTGTAGTTGAATGAACAGTATGTTTCGTTTAAAATAAAGGAAGTTTTTGTAAATTAATACCTCTCTCAACTGTTTCAGTAATTATAAATTGAAATAGAGAATAATGCTTCAAATTTGTTCGTAGGATTATATTTTAGATTCTTTGCGAATGAACATAAATGGAAAAACTTGGCATGTGGATTAGGTATATTTTAATATTGATTTTTGCAACAGCTTGTAGAATGGAGAAAAAGAAAATTTCAATCCCATTTCAGAAAGACACCAACCTAGTTAAAACCTATTCTAAAGATTTTACAGGAATAGACACACTTACCAAGAAACAAGCCTTTGTCAAATACGGTAGTCCGAAAAGTATATACGAAATCAAAGAGGGAGATAATTACATTCAGATATGCAGATGGTTTTCTGATTCATTGGGTATTGTAGTTGTGCATTATCAGTTAGGAATTGTAAAACCCATAAAAGTAGCATATAGAAACAACTACATGCGAGATTACCCAAACAACACCAAAGCAAAAAGTATTGAGCAAGGTCAATCTGATAATCCCTAAGAACTTTAAAAGTCTTTAAAAGAAAGAATGTTTTAAACGGCCTGTGCACACGCACGAGAATTAGTGAAAAACAGGAAATAAAGGAGATATTTAATACTGGTTGGCAAAACAAGAAAACAAAAAACCTCAACATTCTAATAAATAGGCGGTTGAGGCTTAATCTTTGTACTGAAGGCGGGACTTGAACCCGCACGGCCATAATGGCCATTGGATTTTAAGTCCAACGTGTCTACCAATTCCACCACTTCAGCATCCGTACGTATGCGATACGTATTTTTTTATCTTGAGCGAAAAACGGGATTCGAACCCGCGACCTCAACCTTGGCAAGGTTGCGCTCTACCAACTGAGCTATTTTCGCATATTTAAGAACGTGCATTACTGTGAATGCGGATGCAAATTTAACACAATTCTTCAAAAACCAAAGCCTTTTTGCAAAAAAAACAAACGAAATTTTTCCCCTCTGCCTAACTGCTGGTTTCCAGTACACCAAAACGGGAGATCTATTTTTTGGTGACCTTAGAGCTACAAAGTAACCTTGCAAAATGTCCAGATTGCAAATACCTACTCTTGAGTGCTTTCTGGCGCATTTCATTTTTTTACCTCAAGCACTCTAGGGAGGAAGTTGGAAATTGGCGGGCTTGGACTAAATTCCCAAGCTAGACTTTTTGTGGTTTGAGAAGTTTTTGGATATGGTGCAATTTCATGAGTGCTTCTACAGGGGTAAGTCGGTCGATATCGGTACTGAGAATTTCTTCTTTGACTGCATCCAGCAAGGGATCGTCCAATTGAATAAAGCTAAGTTGCATATCGTTTTCTATGGTCTGTAAGCTGTCGCTTACCGCTTCGCTACGATGCGATTGTTCGAGTTGAAGAAGGACTTGGTTGGCTTTTCGTATTACTTCTACAGGCATGCCAGCCATCTTGGCCACATGTATACCAAAACTGTGTTGGCTGCCGCCAGGAACCAATTTTCTGAGAAATAGCACATTGGTAGCCGTTTCTTTTACAGCTACATTGTAGTTTTTGATGCGCTCAAAAAGATTGGTCATTTCGTTTAGTTCGTGGTAGTGCGTAGCAAAGAGGGTCTTTGGTTTGCTAGGGTGTTGGTGCAAATATTCGCTAATGGCCCAAGCAATGGATATACCGTCATACGTGCTGGTGCCTCTCCCGATTTCGTCTAGCAAAACAAGACTGCCATCAGAAATATTGTTGAGTATCGAGGCCGTTTCGTTCATTTCTACCATAAAAGTAGATTCGCCCATAGAGATATTGTCGCTGGCTCCAACTCTGGTAAATATTTTGTCTACAATACCGATATGGGCTTCTTTGGCAGGAACGAAACTGCCGATCTGTGCCATCAATACAATCAGGGCGGTTTGTCGCAATATAGCCGACTTACCACTCATATTGGGACCTGTTATCATTATAATTTGCTGATTTTTGGGATCTAAAGCAATGTCATTGGCGATAAATGGCTGGTCCAAGGGCAATTGTTTCTCTATCACTGGGTGACGACCTGCTACGATTTGCAGTTGGGTATTTTCGTGTAACTGCGGTATATTATAATGGTTGTCTACTGCCAGTTGGGCAAAACTGGTGAGAACATCTATCTTGGCTACTAACTGTCCGTTGCGTTGTATTTTTTGAATGTCCGCTGCAATTTGTTTTACGATCTCAGAAAACAAGCCTTGCTCCAATATAGCAATCTGCTCTTCTGCACCCAATATTTTGGATTCGTAGGTTTTGAGTTCTTCGGTAATATATCTTTCGGCATTTACCAAAGTTTGCTTGCGAATCCATTCTTCGGGCACTTTGTCTTTGTGGGTGTTGCGAACTTCTATATAATATCCGAAAACATTGTTGGAAGCGATTTTGAGAGAGCTGATGCCTGTTCGTTCCATCTCGCGTTCGAGCATATTGTTGAGGTAATCTTTACCCGAATAGGCCAATTCTCGATATTCGTCTAGCTTGTCGTTGTAGCCCTTAGCAATTACATTTCCTTTGCTGAGCAATGCAGGGGCTTCTGGGTGCAAGCTGTTTTCTATAGTGATACAAAGATCCTCGCAGTCTTCTAATTCTTTGGCAAAAGATACCAAAATACTATCGCCGCTTTTTGTCATTAGTTCTCCTATGGGAACGATAGCACGAAGAGAGTTTTTGAGGTGCAATAGCTCTTTGGGATTGATGCGTTCGGTGGCAACCTTGGATATCAAGCGTTCGATGTCACCTATTTGTTGTAGCTGCTGCTGTATTTCAACACGCAATGCACCCTGGTGATGCAACCTAGCCACGATATCTTGACGGTCTTGTAAGGCTTCTATATCTTTTAGGGGAAGGGCTAGCCAACGTTTTAGTAGTCTTCCGCCCATCGGAGTAATGGTCTTGTCGATAATGTCGATCAGGGCTACACCTCCGATATTGGTAGGCTGAAAAAGCTCCAAATTGCGAATCGTAAATCGGTCTAACCACACATAGGCATCTTTTTCGATGCGCTGGATATGTCTTATATGGGGCAATTGGTGGTGTTGGGTCTCAGACAAATAATGCAAGCATGCCGATGCTGCTATGATCCCTAGGGGCATATCGGATATTCCAAAACCCTTCAAGGAATTGGTTCTAAAGGTTTTGGTAAGCGATTCTAAAGCAAAATCTTCTTGAAATACCCAGTCTTCTTGGTAAAATACGGATATACTCGTGTGGAAAGTCTCGATAAATTGGGTCTTTTGCGGACGGGAAACAATGATCTCTGAGGGAGAAAAATTTTGCAATAGCTTATCTATATAGTCTCGATTGCCTTGGGTGGCAAAAAATTCTCCAGTAGAAATATCTAAAAAAGAAATACCGATTTGGTTTTTCTGAAAATAAACGGCGGCTAAAAAGTTATTGGTTTTAGAATCTAGTATGTCGTCATTTAGCGCTACACCTGGGGTTACCAATTCGGTAACGCCTCTTTTTACGATCGTTTTGGTTTGCTTGGGGTCTTCTAGTTGGTCACAAATGGCAACCCGCTCTCCGGCCTTTACCAGTTTGGGCAAATAGGTGTTTAAGGAATGGTGTGGAAATCCAGCAAGTTCTGTTTTACTGCTTCCATTATTTCTATGGGTGAGCACGATACCCAATATTTTAGATGCTTTTATAGCGTCACCTCCAAATGTCTCATAAAAATCGCCTACACGAAATAACAGCATCGCATCCGGATGTTTGGATTTGATGGTATTGTATTGCTGCATCAAAGGAGTGGCCTTCTTCTTTTTCGCTTTCGTTGCCATAGATTGTTTTAAAGGAAACACGAATTTACTATTTTCGTTCTCAATTGTCCATTATTGTTAATAATTATTGATGTTTTGCCATGCGAAAACTAAGAAATGAAGAATTGAATCGATTGGATGTGGAAAGTTTTAAGGTTCATCGAAAAACCCCGCTAATCGTTATCCTCGACAATATTAGAAGTCTGCACAATATCGGAGCCGTGTTTCGCACTGCCGATGCCTTCCTGATAGAAAAAGTATATCTCTGCGGAATTACCGCATGCCCACCCAATAAAGAAATTCGAAAAACCGCCTTAGGGGCTACCGAAAGTGTGTCTTGGACTTATGAAAAGGATACCCAAAATCTAGTGAGAAGGCTCCAAGAAGATGGGGTGCAGACGGTGGCGATAGAACAAGCAGAACGAGCAACCCTCTTAGGGAATTTTGAAGCAGTACCCCAACAGAAATATGCCGTGGTGTTTGGCAACGAAGTCAAAGGGGTGCAACAAGCAGTAGTGGACGTTTGTGATCAGGTGATCGAAATTCCCCAGTTTGGCACCAAGCACTCCCTCAACATATCGGTAAGTGCTGGAATCGTGTTATGGGAATTCTTTCAAAAATTACGCGCATAAAAAAAGACTCAATTGTGAAAATTAAGTCTTTTTTGGATCAATTATAAAGTCTAAGTTAGTTAGTTTTCTCGTTTGAGGGGACTAATTAAATAGGATTTTGTGAAACCCACAAATTAATGTTAAAATACTATCAGTTGTCGGTAAAATTGTGTATTTCGTCGATTATGAATTCGTAATCTGCTTGGTTTTTCACAAAATCTAGTTCAGAAATATCGATGATCAAAGAGCGGGCCTTGTTGTGGCTTTTGATATACTCTAAATAACCGCTATTGATCTTCTCCAAATATTCGATGCTGATGTCTTGCTCATAGTTCCGTCCTCTTTTTTCGATGTTCTTCTTTAGTCGCTCGGTGTTTTGGTGGAGATAAACATACAAATCGGGCTTCAAAGTTTCTTTGTACATCAAGCCAAATATTTTGCGGTATAGTTTAAATTCTTCTTCCTGAAGCGTGATTTTGGCAAAAACCAAGGATTTGTGTACATCATAATCAGAAATCATAAAGTTTTTAAACAAATCCAATTGGGTAGTATCTTCACAAAACTGCTGGTAGCGTTCTGCCAAAAAAGACATTTCCAATGGAAAAGCAAACTGATCGGGATTTTCGTAAAACTTTGGTAAAAAAGGATTGTCCGCAAATTGTTCCAATATCAACTTTCCATTAAAATCGGCTGCTATTCTAGTAGATAAAGTAGTTTTTCCCGCACCGATATTCCCTTCTATAGCCAAATAGTTGAAATTGGAAAATGGCATTTCTTTTTGTATACGAATCCTCTCCTGGGTAGCTTCTAATTGGTTTTTATCGGAGCAATAATGAAGTAGTGAGAGGATGCTCAGCTTGCTTATTGGATGAATTTCCGTTGATGCAATTTCTGCCAAGGGTTCCAATACAAAGCGTCGAAATTTCATTTCGGGATGTGGAATCTGCAGTTGCGCTGTATCGATCACCAAATCGTTAAATAACAAAATATCGATATCGATGGTTCTATCTGTGTATTGGTTGCTCTCTTTTCTTTCGCGCCCCAAGCGGTTTTCGATCTGCAAACAACAATCCAACAATTCCTGAGGGTCTAAGTGGGTTTGGAGTCCGATACAAATATTGTAAAAGTCACTGCCGTCAAAGCCCCAGGAGGAGGAGGAATATACTGTGGAGACAGAAAATATTTTGCCCGCTTGCTTCGTTAAAAGATCAACCGCAGTTTGCAAAAAATGGGTTCTGTTGCCAATATTGCTTCCCAAGGATAAATATGTGCTGTTTATGGTATTCATGATTGACCGACAAAGAAAACAAAAAGTATGTAACAAAAATGTATCTTTGCCGTCAAACTTATAAAGATTTATCAAGAGTGTTTTTAGCTGCTTGATATACAGTGGTAAAATAAAAATAATACCAGTTATTATTTGAAATTACTGGAAAAGAAATAGATGATATTTTTCTTTATACGAAACAGAAAAATCAAGCATAGCCTTAGCTACGGTTTCTTTTTGTCCTTAAATAGAAAGGAAAAAAGGCTGTTTATTACAGTAATTTTAAATGGTATAACTCCGACTAGTATTGTCTCATTAAAAAACAGAAAAAAGTGAAGTTTTTAGGAAATTTGTTTACAGTGATTTTGGGTTGTTTGATTGCAACAGGAATACTATTTGTCATGTTTTTTTTCTTTGTGGCCCTCGTGGGAAGCTCCGATCAGGAGGTAGCAGTTAGTCAAAATAGTATATTGCGGTTTGAAATCAACAAACCTTTGGTGGAATACGATGGCAAATCTGAGGAAGATCCTTTTGAGGCACTTTTTGAAGAAAGCATAGGACTAAACAAAATATTGAAGGCTATAGAGCATGCCAAAACCGATAGTCGTATCCGAGGCATCAGTATAGAAAACAACTTTATTACTGGAGGAATGGCACAGACCAAAGTGCTGAGAGATGCTTTGGAAGATTTTAAAAGTAGTGGAAAGTTTGTGTATGCCTACGGGGATATCTACACCCAAAAAAATTATTATTTGGCAAGTGTAGCGGATTCGATGTTTATCAATCCGGTAGGAAGTGTAGATTTTAGAGGTCTTGCTTCGGAAGTGTTGTTTTTTAAAGATTTACAAGAAAAAATAGGAGTCAACATGGAGGTGATTCGCCATGGGAAATACAAAAGTGCCGTGGAGCCTTTTTTGAGTAATGAAATGAGCGAATCCAATCGGGAGCAAATTACCGCCTTGCTTCAGGATCTGTGGATGACCATCAAAAAAGAGATCGGTCTATCGCGGTCTTTGGGTATAGACCGATTGGATGCCATAGCGGACTCCCTAGGAGCGAGAAGCCCAGAATTGGCCTTGACCAATGGTATGATCGATAAAATATCTTATCTCGATCAGTACGAGGCTTCTTTGAAATTGGCCGCCGAGACAACGAAACCAAAAAGTATTTCTCTCCAGAAATATGTAAAAGCGGTAGCCAAGACAGGAAACAAATATGGAAAAGACAAAATCGCAGTGATCTACGCCCAAGGAGATATCATCTACGGCAAGGGAGACGACAAAATGATCGGGCAAACCACCATGTTGCGGGCTATAGAAAAGGCGATAGAAAACAAGGATGTAAAAGGTATCGTTTTGCGCATCGATTCCCCTGGAGGTAGTGCATTGACATCGGAAATTATATGGCGTGCCTTGGAGAATGCAAAAACAAAAAAACCATTGGTGGTTTCTATGGGAAATGTAGCCGCTTCGGGTGGCTATTATATCGCCGCTGGTGCAGAGAAAATATTTGCCGAACCCAATACGGTAACTGGTTCCATAGGTGTATTTGGGATAGTACCCAATGCCGCAGTGCTGGCCAAGCGAATTGGTATACATGCCGAGCAAGTGGGAACCAACAAAAATGCTTTTGGGTATTCGTTATTTGAGCCGATGAGCGATAGTTTTGAAGCTACGGTTACCGAAGGTATCGAAAAAGTGTATGATACCTTTTTGAGCCGGGTGGCAGCGGGTAGAAATATGTCTATAGAAGCAGTAGATAAAGTAGCCCAAGGAAGGGTGTGGAGTGGGCTGCAAGCCCAACAAAATGGTCTGGTAGATGAAATTGGAGGACTAGATGATGCCATCGCCTATATGGCCGAGAAGCTGGAGATAACCAAACCAGGAATTAAAGAATATCCAAAGTTTAAAAGCAATTTTGAAACCTTTATGGAGGATTTTGGTGCAGCAGCATTTACCAAGCATACCGAAGGGAAAATCAAATCCCAGTTGGGTGAAGATTTTTATGAAGTATATCAAAGTTGGAAAAAATTACAAAAGCAACAAGGCGTGCAAGCGCGATTGCCATTTGCTCTTAACATAAAATGATTTGAATATGGTCGAAAGGTTTTCTATCTTTCAAGCTTTAAAACAGCTTGATTTTTGAATACGAAAAAACCATTAGCCTTTCAGGTCTATCTCTACTTGGGTGCCTTATTTATCACCTCTCTAGTGGTGTCTAATTTGATCTTTCAAAAGTTTTTTTATTGGAAACCGTTTGGAGAGGTCACCCTTTTTGGAGCGCCTTTGTTCGAAATTTCGGTGGGTTTACTGCCTTACCCGCTAACTTTTCTAATTACAGATTTAATCTCGGAGATTTACGGTAAAAAGAGAGCAAATCAGGTAGTGGTTGCCGGTATTTTTGCTTCTTTCTTTTCTTTAGGAATTGTATATGTGTCTAAAATAGTGCCAGCTACT
>JAOXRU010000097.1 GCA_025800395.1 Flavobacteriaceae bacterium | reverse complement strand
GCTTTATCTTGTGCTGTGTAAGCGGATGCCAAAGATGTTTTTTATCGCGATTCTTTAAACTCATGATGTTGTTTGCCTTAACCAAGCTCTTAAATTTTCCTCCAAACGACTGGCGTATTCCGACACCACATGATGGCTTATATATGGCTCTTCTTCTAACCTACCAAGAACAGGATAAGCAAAACGATCTTGAATTGCCTTTTCTGTTGTAGGATGGGTCTTTCCGTTAAAAACAACTCCTACATCTAGTCCTTTTTGCTGTAGATAGTGCAAACTCAACAAGCTGTGGTTAATACTCCCCAAATAATGCCTAGATACAAGTACAACTTTATCCGAAGGTAAAAGAATATCTGCTACCGTTTCAGAATTATTTATGGGTACCAACAACCCGCCTGCCCCTTCGATTACCAAATGCGCATTATTGGTACTAGGGTGGTCTATATTTTCTGCAAAAATTTCTACACCATCGATTTCGGCAGCCGCATGTGGACTCATAGGCGTCTCCAAAGCAAATGAATTCGGGTGACATATAGTCTTTTTATTTTCCAC
>JAOXRU010000162.1 GCA_025800395.1 Flavobacteriaceae bacterium | reverse complement strand
ATAATCAAAACTACCCGCCTAGCGGGTAGTTTGCTCAGCCCTATAAGGGCATAGTACTCGCTTGAGCCTTAAGGCTCATTGATTAGTCCGCCAACTGCTTACATTCACAAGCTGCTGCTAAAGCAGCTCTTTTCTATTCTTCTCTTTTACTTCTTTGGATCCCCAAAAGGATCTACATATTCTTTGAAACTTATTTGATCACCTGCTATATCATCTTGTAGCTGGTTTTTTACATACTCTCGTATCTTCTTTTCATTGCGTCCAACTGTATCAACATAATATCCCCGGCACCAAAATTTACGATTCCCATACCTGTATTTCAAATTTGCATGGCGATCAAAAATCATCAATGAGCTTTTTCCTTTTAAATAGCCTAAAACTGCTGATACGCTGTGTTTTGGTGGTATTGCCAAAACCAAATGTACGTGATCTTTACAAGCAGTCGCTTCTAATATTTCTACACCCTTTTGGTCACATAGTTTTCTTAGTATCCTACCTACATCGGCTTTTATTTTCCCATATATCGCTTGCCTTCTGTATTTGGGAGCGAATACTATATGATATTTACAGTTCCAAGTTGTATGTGATAAACTATTTTTGTTCAATCTCTAATCCTCCTTTTGTTTAACTGCGGTTGGCGAACCAAAGTTATTTTATCAAAAGGAGGGTTTAGATTCAGACTCATAGCTATAAGCTTTTTGGAACCCCCGGTCGAACCAGGGGTTTTCTTTATACAATCAAAAAGAGGTGCCTTATAGGCATCTCTTAATTATTGTAAAAACTATCTGCTATTATTTTGTAGTACTGAGCCTCTTCCTCATCTATCTCTAAATAAAGTTGACTTAAGAG
>JAOXRU010000070.1 GCA_025800395.1 Flavobacteriaceae bacterium | reverse complement strand
GATAACAGTTTGATTGGCGCAAATTATTTACGTATTTTTAACCACAGTTCTTTGAAAAGCTTTTGTATACCAGTATAGAGATCACTTAGGAAACATCCGACTGTCCTATCAGGATGCGAATCAAAATGAGGATAACCAGCCAGTTGATGTGGTGATACTAGATGAAAAGAATTATTATCCCTTTGGGCTCGAACACAAGGGATATAATAATGTGGTTTCTGCAAATGTTAATTCTGTTGCGAACAAATATACCTTCAATGGACAACCATTTGATGAGTCATTGAGTTTAAATTTACAAGAGATGACATTTAGACAATATGATTCTGCTCTTGGAAGGTTTAATGTTTCTGATCCTTTGAGTGAAAATTTTCATGATTGGACACCTTATCGATTTGGATTTAATAATCCTGCATATTGGGCAGATCCAACTGGATTGATAGAAGAAAGTGTTTTATTAGAAATATTTAGTAGAAGTAGTTCAGGTACAGTATGGAAAAATGATGGTCATTCTGGATTTTATACTGATGACGGAGGATATGTGGGCTATACAAGTGACGATACATCTTTCAATTTATCTCCTGGAAGTGAAACAGCTTTACCAGGGGTAGAGGTAATTGAAAAAAATGAGCGTAGTTACTCAAAGGCAGCTTCCTTAATGTGGCTGAATATTTATGCTACAAAATGGTATAGAAAGGAAGCTCCTCAGTTAAGACAGTATACTCCAAATTGGAGGGAAAAATGGGCTAAATCCGACAACTTCATTGGAAGTTTTACATACAATTTTGCAAACGACGCCTTTCAAGTTGCTCAAATTTTTGATTTTGGGTATTTTAGTCAGACTAATCCATTAACAGGAATGGGAGCTAATTCTAACATAGATGGTTCGGCTAATTATAAATCCGTTGAAGGCCTTACAAACATTGCAGCAACAGCTGTTCCTATTGGGAGAGGTACAAAAGTTGTTGCGTCTACAATGCCTAAAGGGTTAGCTTATGTTCAAAAGCTTAATGCTGTTCAATTTAACAAACTATTTAAAGGGAAGTTACCCAAAATGTCCCACAAACTTAGAGGAAGAGTAAACGTATATATGAATAAGGCTATAAATTGGTACAATGGTCAGGTGCCAACAGGAATGATTTTGTTAAAGTCGAAGTCATTAAAAACTAATAAAGAAGAATAGTATATGGATATTATTATTGAAATTCTATTTAGAAATTTTTTAACCCACTTTGTTGGGTTAAACACAAGGTATTGGATTTTCCAGTTATTTGGTATTAAGAAAACTAGAAGATATCTTGCTGGAGAAGAACAAAACGATAATGTAGGTTCTTTTTCTCAAAATATATTAAATGCAATTGTTGGGATCATCCTTATAGTCTTATTCTCTTTTATTATCGCATGGATTGTATATAAATAGACGTAAATTTGGTAGTGTCCTAAAAACAGGTCCTTATCATTTAGGTGTGATTTTAAGTACGTAAAAAGAGCAATTTAAATAGAGAAGTCCTCCCAACTGGTACGCGATTAGCATAGCGTATCACGTTCCATGAAATAAAAAATACAGAGCCACTCTTTTTAAGGGGAGTGGTTTATTATTGCAATACGTTTTGGAGTTTGGTTTGCTTGATAAAAGCATCGAGCATAGCAAAAACGTGTTCCTTGTTCTAGACTTTATCTCATCCCGTCTCCCTTCTTCCATCTTGGTCTTTGTTTTTTTTGGAAGTGGTAATAGTAATTATGGCGCCTACTGGAAGCTATGGTTGGGGCTGAGGGCGTATTGCTATACGCCCCTACATTGGGGTGTTGTTTTTCTGTACTGTATAGAAATGATTGTTGGTGTTTTTTGAAAGA
>JAOXRU010000060.1 GCA_025800395.1 Flavobacteriaceae bacterium | reverse complement strand
GAATAGATAGTACAAAATAAGCACCAAAGAAAGCAAATTGTACCAAGCCTGCTTCGAAATAACTTAATGTAAACAATTCACGAAGTCTAGGAATAAGCGAATCGACTAAAACAGTAATAAATCCCCAAAGAAAAAACAACAAAGTGACCAACACAAAGGAAGATAAATACGATTTTTTGGTTTGCATAATAAGTTTTTAGTTAGTTTGATTGTTTTATTTAATTGTAATTTCATCGGCAAAAACCCAAGCCACACCATCTGGGCCATAGCCCAAATGCCAATTTGGCAAAGCACCCATAGGTTCTGCCAACACACGTATGGTTTTTACATTGTTTTGTTGCACCATAAAACGAATAGATTTGATGGTCACCTCCTCCGATGCTTGAGGATCTTCTATTGCTATACTTTTTACTTTTTCGAATTTTTTTCCGTCCGACGACACAAAACAATGTACCGCTTTAGGGTAGAAAATCCACGATCTTTGATCTTGTAAAAACTGTATACTTACTTCCTTAACATCTTTTGGTTCTTTTAAAGTAATTCGAGCATCTATGGGTACATTATTATAGCCTTGCCATGTTCCTGTTTTAAAATTTGGCGCACCAACTACCCCATCGATTAAGGCATCGTCTCCACCAGCATTGTACTGATTGGCATAAGCGGTTTGTAACGAGATGCTTAAATTTTCGTTCATTTTTCGAAACACCGTTTTTTGTTTAGGGCTCTCTTTGCCGTTCTTTGCAGCATATACTTCTATGGTAGTATCGGCACTAATATGTACTGGTGCTTTATAAATTTGAAAATCTCCCTCGTTTAATGCATAATACATAGTAACTTCTTTATCTACATTGCCTAAATGAATTTCGGTGGTGCCACGAAAAGCCAAATCGCCTTTTGCTATATACGGAATCGGAACAATTAATTCTTCGGTTATAGAAGTAACTGGTATAGCATCTGCTCCAGCACCCCAAGTAGAAGCACTGGCCTGCATATCGAACTCTAAGGTACCGCCATTTACAATAGTTTCGTGCTGTATATAAGTTTTGCCATAATCCTTTCCGTTTAGGCGCACATTGGCAATGTACTTATTATCTTCCGACAAACCATTAGCCACCACTGTAAACTGCTTTCCGTTTTCTAAATAAATTGTTGCACGTTCTACTATAGGTGTTCCCATAACATAGGTATTATTGCCTGGCGTAACCGGATAAAAGCCCAAACTAGAAAACACATACCACGCACTCATTTGTCCACAGTCTTCATTACCAGAAATACCATCTGGTGTATTGCTATAAAGGGTTCGCATAATCTCTGCTACTTTCTCCTGCGTTTTATGCGGCTTGTTAATATAATTATACAAATATGCCATATGATGACTAGGCTCGTTGCCATGCGCATATTGCCCTATAAGTCCTGTTATATCTGCCTGATCTCGACCTGTGGTTGTATTTTTAGCAGTAAATAGCGCATCTAAACGAGTATCGAGTTGCTCTTTACCTCCTAGTAAATCTATAAAACCGCTAACATCTTGCGGCACATAGAAACTATACTGCCAAG
>JAOXRU010000003.1 GCA_025800395.1 Flavobacteriaceae bacterium | reverse complement strand
TTCCTTTCAACCTTCCTTGTATGGCCATATTGGCATCTATAATGCGGTTGTTGCTTACATCCCAGCTAATGGTGGCTGGGGTGGTTTTTCCATCTGTAGAATCGGCTCCGACCAGCAGTATGGAAGATTCAAATGTTAAATCTATTTTATAGTCTAATGCTATATACTTTGTATAAGCCGTATAATCTCCAATTCCTCACTACCCACAGGCATCATCAGATAAATACGGTTGTAGTAAAAAGACACATTATCTTCTTCCAGGGGCACTTCTCTATAAGCATGTAAAGGACTCTGACCATAAAAGCGAACCGAATAAGTCTTCGCTGGCACATCAAATACTTCTTTGTCTATACGTTCCAAACAAACCAAATGGCCATTGCCATACAACTTCATGGTATATTTTTCTAAAGGCATCATAATGTCTTCTTGCAAATCATAAAAATTTGTAAGGGTATAGGTCTCTTGCTTTTGGGCTTCGGTATAATAATAGCTTACAAATTCTTCTTGCAAGCCCTTGTCTATGGCTTTCCAAAAGGCTTGGGTATTGCCACTGTGTAGCATTTCTCTATATTCTTGGTATTTTGCAACTACTTTTTCTAATAATACCTCCTGATCCCATTTACTCAAATCCTGTGCCTTGCTCCAACCTTCTAATTCATAGGGGACTTCCGCTTCAAATTCCCAACTAGCCTCATATAATGGGATAGGTTTATCAATTGGCGTTAAAGGAAATTGTACTAATTTATGAATGTTTTCTTCCTTTTCGTCGGTAGTATAAATGTTTACACTTATAGGGTCTAATTCATTTGGAAATTCTTTAGTGTGGTAGGGCTCTATATTCAAAGTTCCTTCTAAACAATATGCCCTAATCTTCACCTTTTGAATACCCGATTTAAGTATGTATGGATT
>JAOXRU010000642.1 GCA_025800395.1 Flavobacteriaceae bacterium | reverse complement strand
GGTGACCGCTATATACAGGGCCGTTACATACAGGGTGACCGCTATATACAGGGTGACCGCTATATACAGGGCCGTTAATTATGGTTCAGTCAATTCCAACCGCGCGCATCCCCCCCCGGGCATTTGTTGGGCATTTGTCTTCATCAGAAAAAATGGTGCAAAAGCCCCATGGTGGAGCCAGCACATTTATACAAATTCCCCACGGTGGGGCCTCGGGAAGAGGGCAAATACCCAACCCATGGGACAAGATCAAAATTTTATTTAATGATTGTAGCAAAAAATATTTTTATACCGGTAGTTTTCAGTGGTTTTTCTCATGGTTTTTCAAGCATTATTTTGTTTTTAATTACAACTGCAACGCACGTCAAAATCAGTTTTAAGAGGCTAGATCAGTAGATTTTGACCGGAGGCCTACAATAAGGAAAATACCAAAATTCTAAAAACAATTCACATGATAGCCCTAGGTAAACTATTGCCAGAAATATGTTTTGCTTCAATCTGGTAATTATTTGAGACGTACGGAAACAATCTTGGTTTCGTGGGTTCCGGACAGGTTTTTGGGGGTCTGACACAGTGTATCGAAGACAC
>JAOXRU010000640.1 GCA_025800395.1 Flavobacteriaceae bacterium | reverse complement strand
ACAAAAACTCAACTCAAGAGAATACAAAAATCACTTGCTGATGGCACTGGAGCTGATATTAAGATAAGTAAACCTCAGATAAGGAAAGTGGCTAAACAAGGTGGAAGTCTTTTCTCTACACTTGCAAGCCTAGGGGCAAGAGTTCTTCCTTATGCTGTAAAAGGTCTTTCAAAGCTGTACCAGTTTGGCTACTGGTGCTGTATCTGCTTTAGGAAGTTTGGGTATCGATAAGATATTTGGCAAAGGAATGCATATTCCAAAAAAGTTTTATCCTATGTTGCCTAATATTGTAAATGAATTGACACAGTCACAAATAAATGAAATTAATAGAGTTATGCAAACTGGTGGAAGACTTGTAATTAAACCAACAAGAAAACAAATTGATGGTGGATTTTTGGGTGCACTTGCTTCAATTGGTATACCAATAGCAATAGAACTTGTATCAAAAATGTTTGGAAAAGGTCTTCAAGTTGATAAAACACCACCTCCTCCACCTCCAAATCCTTACTCAAATGTTTATCTTCCACAATCAGGAGGAAAATTTCCTATGTATCCACCACCATTTTATGGAAACTGGGGAGAAACTATTGGAATGGGAAAAAAAGGAGGAAAAGGAAAAAAGACTGGAAAGGGAAAAAAAAAGGCCAGGGATTACTATTAGGAAAAAACAGTCCTTTCAGCGGAATCCCAATTCTTGGGAGCATTTTGTAAATAAACCTCTTTCCAACTTTGATCTCGAAAAATGGATAGATGATTTGGAAATAAAATATTTCAGAAGTATTTACTCCAGAGATCGACTTCCTGATGGGATAAGAAAGAAAGAATGTGTATAATTAATTTGGATTCAATTAAAGGATCCGGCACGCATTGGGTATGTTACAGAA
>JAOXRU010000636.1 GCA_025800395.1 Flavobacteriaceae bacterium | reverse complement strand
CAAACAATATGAAAAGCATGGAACGTCAATATAAACAGCATGGTCCTGTACTTGCCGCACAGCAAAAGCATCATTGCTGTATAATAGGCCGACCAGTAATCACCACTTTTTCAGAAAAGTGAAGCTCCCCGATCGGTTTTAGATGTTCTTTCGGGTGCTGATTCCGAATATCGGCACTAAAATCCCGTTTTCGAAAATTTTGAGGGCGCACGGGCCGTTTGAAAATTTCGCGTGGGACCAAATTTTGGAATTTTTGGCATCTTACCAAAAAATTACTGGCTGAGTGGACCTATAAACTCGTTAGAAGTGAAGATAAGTTCATTTGGAACAGACAAGCAACATTTTATGATTCATATAAAACAGAGGCGGATCTATGGCAGCCATTTTTGGGGGGACCAAATTTGGTTGAGGTCCAAAAAAGGTACCCCGATTTTTGAAAACTCAACGGATTTGGCTTCCTTGTGATCTAAGAAATTGCTTAAAGCAAACTTATCCATATGAAAAGTTTATTAGTTTTCCTTCTATAACAAGAAGTCAGACTATAAGCGCTAATATGGGCGCTTTGGTGGCAGGGTCCTATCGCCGTTCCCCTGAATCCGCCCATGATACGGAAAGC
>JAOXRU010000149.1 GCA_025800395.1 Flavobacteriaceae bacterium | reverse complement strand
TTGGGAGTTACCCGCTTTGCAATATGCCCGTGACGTACTCGGAAGTACCTCCGTTGGAGGGTAATTTGGTTTCGGCATTTTTGGGGTTATTCAGAGGAAGAAAACTGTTTCTATCTTGGAATATCCAATTGGACCCTATGGCGCTACATGTAAAGTTATTTCGTTTCTGGTAACGTAGACGCACAGAAGATGGGAAGACCATTTGAAAGCGTGAAGAGCTTATCATCATGGTTTTGGTCGACGGTTGTTTGTGCTGCAGGCTCAAAATGGTTCTTTGATTGTTTCCCGTTAAAAAAATTAATGCTGAGGACATTCGTCTTCGCTGCTCCACACTTTATTTGCATGTAAAAAGACCGAAAATACAAAGAATTTACCATTTTGTAAATCACCAAATTTACCATCAGAAACCTGGACAGCAAACGCCAATAATTATGTCAGCAGAACGTTAAAACAAATTATTTCTAAACACTAAAGGCGAGACCGCTGTTTTACGACCGCGATTTTACAAAAACTGATTTGAGTCTAGGTTCAAGTTTGCTCTGTGCAAATTTATGCAAATTTTAAACGAGTTTGCTTTACCCGCGCACGTTGGAATATTAATTTTCGATCGAATTCAAGGCTTATGTAGAACAATAAATAGCTTTACTGTTATGCGTTTTTATTATTGTTATTTTGTTTTTATTTTGGAGGCTGAAAGGCTGACAACAGACTGTAAAATAAGGCATATTATTGACTTTTTTTTTGGACAAACCAGCATTCTGGCCCAGACACGGAGCTTAAAGTCAGGCAGGTCGTCGCCGTGTTTCTCGGCTAATCTCTCATAGATCTCTGAAAACTCATCCTTTTTCACTTCCCCGTCGTCTTCTTGACCTAAACATACAAAAGGTATACAGATAACCAAAAATCCATTGGCCATGAATTAGCAGTCAATCGGAAA
>JAOXRU010000594.1 GCA_025800395.1 Flavobacteriaceae bacterium | reverse complement strand
GCTTTCTATAGATTTATTTTGTCTTTCCTTATGCGTCGTTGTGATCTTTTCGAGCTATAAATAGCCCTTCAAAGCCACGCCTAGCCTAAGAAAATCAAAATAAACTGTGTGCGTAAGTTATATCGAACTCACGTTATTTAGAATTTTCCTTTTCTTTTTCGGATTCGTTTAGGGTTGTACCATAGCCAAAAGCCAGAAATACTAAGTAGCATGAG
Source organism: Flavobacteriaceae bacterium (assembly GCA_025800395.1). GTDB lineage: Bacteria > Bacteroidota > Bacteroidia > Flavobacteriales > Flavobacteriaceae > JAOXRU01. The sequence goes on along the minus strand of JAOXRU010000594.1, from coordinate 54,458 downwards.
TCCTATACTGGTGATACTGGCGTACCAAAGCTTAAACGGGGCATTTTCGGTTTTTAGCAAAAAATCTAAGATGGAACCATCGTGTACACGTTCTATGATATCTGCCCATCTGGTTTGGTTGGCCAGTCTTTTTCCGTTGTAAATATTGTATTGTAATTGGTTGAAATGGTGTTTGAATCGAATTTTGGCCACGCCTTTTTGGTATCGAATATCGATACGATCTATGCTGGGGTCTATACGAAGGCTGTCTTTAGCAAAACTCCTTGCAAGGGAATGCAAACTGTCGATAGCAATCGTTTTCTCTTGTTTGAGAAGGCTTGGAGTAGGGGGTTGCAATCCCCAGGGCTTTTTCCATGCAAGCATGAATCCAGTTGCTCCTAACAAAAACATAAATACCACCAAGGAAATGGCGATGAAGCGGTGTGTTTTGCGATACCAGCGGGTGCGTTTTGCAATATTTCGGATAGAGGGGATCAATTCTTTTTGTGGCAAAGTAAATATTAAATAGCAGACTGCCAAAATTCCAAGTTAGTTGAGGACAGAAATCATATAGTTATGCTGTTTTAGAAGGGAAAAAATCCTAAATTGTCCAAGAAAAATCTGTTATAAGCCCATAAAGATCCAAAAATCTATTTTATCTGATTAATTGTTTGTAAAATTGTATTCACCAACTGATTTTTTATATTGTTCTATGCGTCTAAGCTTATTATACCTCAGTTTTCTTATTGGTTTTAGTGCTTCTTTTTCTGCTCAAGCGCAAATTTTGTTGAAGGCCAACTGGAAAGCGGATGGTATTACTTATCGTGGTTTGATAAGCTACTATGATGATGAAACTGCAAGTATGTATGTACATTATACGGATGCAGGAAGCGTTCAATTGGTTTCCTTTGATCTACACATCCAATCGGAGGTCAAAAGAGGGAAAGCGTTTATTGTTGCCAAGGGGAGTAATGCACGTCTAAAGCGACCAGCGGATAAGGAAGTAAATTACAATCCAAATGATTTCTATTTCGAACTAACAGAAGATGGTGCTTATTTTCCTTTCATCACCTATGGAAGAAGCGAAGTTAAATATCTCAGCGAATTTGAATTGCTGAGCAATGCCGATTTGAAAGCCAATTATATCAGTCAGTTTTTTGATACGGATGAAGCCATATATCAAAAACTTATCGGGAGGAATCAACAAGCGGATATTAATATATATCATCCCAATATGTCCTATGCATATGCAAAAGATGCCAAAGGAAATACTTTATTTAAGGATAAGGTATTACCTTATGTATTGTTCATGAACCACCATCCTGGAAAAACGATGCCAAAAATTGAAGAATTGGAGTTTACTGCATTGGATGATGAGCAATCGGAAGGGAAAGCGATTGTGTCTTTGGCTACAATTGGTGAGGAAGTATTGTGGGTGAGTGGTTTGGATAAAAATATAGCAACGCAGAAAAGTATGTTTTATGCTGGCGATTTTTTGGATTTTCAAAGCCATCCAAATCATCCAGGAGAAAATTATTACCTCACGGCTTTGACCTATGTCAAAGGACAATGGTTGGCCGTTTTGAGTGAACATAGAAAGCACTATTCTGAGCGTATCATAAAAAGCGCTAGTTTTCCAAAGGATTGGATAAGTAGCAATTGGAAAGAAGATCGAAAAATCACTACTATTGCAAGCGATGGGAGCAATTGGATTGTAGTAATGCATAAGCATTATGGTGGAACGACCACCGAACTTCAATCTTGGAAAACCAGTTATGATTGGCCTTTAGAATGGGTTACTTCCAATTGGAATGATGGCAAAGGAATCAACGCTTTGCATGGAGGAAGTGATTTGTGGGGAATTGTAATGACAAAGCAAGGGCAAGGGTTGCAGACTTGGAAGGCTTCTAAGGAGTTGCCAAAATCATGGATAAAGAGCAAATGGAGCGCAGGTTATGCTATTTTGCAAATAGCATATAAAGAAGGGCTTTATAAGGTTGTTATGGAGAAAAACAAATACGAAAAGCAGTCCTATAATACCTATAAGTTTTAATAGTGGGGCGTTTTTAAACTAGAAATGGCATTACTACAAGAATAACAAGGATATTTTAGAATAGTAGGTAGTTTGCCTATTTAATACATATGCTATTGACCCAGTGTTTTTTGATAAGTCAAATTACCCACCCACCCCCTAGAACCTTATAAACAAAATGTTAATTAAAATCTGCCTACAAATAGTCTATCTCAGGTGTTCATTATAAAGAAAACTGTATTTTTGCGCTTTAAAAACAATTAAGCGTCTAGCATGATTTATTTTTTTGGAAAACCAGAAGAAAAAATATTCGCCGTGTCTTCCAGCACGGAGATTTCACAAGAAACAATAGCAAAATTGCGTTGGTTGTTTGGCAACCAGGATCATATTGCGGCGTCTAGGGTAGACGCCTTTTTTGTAGGTCCAAGAGCAGCGATGGTATCTCCATGGAGTACCAATGCGGTAGAGATAACCCAGAATATGGGTGTAGAGGGTATCGTGCGCATAGAGCAATACCAATCGGTTTCTTCCGATTATGCGGCATTTGACCCGATGTTGCAGCAGAAGTTTGATGGGTTGCAGCAAGATATTTTTCAGGTAGACATCACAGCAGCCAAGGTAGCGGAGATAGAAGATATAGCTTCTTATAATGTATCGGAGGGATTGGCATTGAGCGAAGATGAGGTAGCTTACTTGGAAGCTTTATCGGAGAAGCTAGGGAGGTCACTTACAGATTCCGAAGTATTTGGATTTTCGCAGGTCAACAGTGAGCACTGTCGACATAAGATTTTTAACGGAACCTTCGTTATTGATGGGGAAGCCAAAGAAGATTCGTTATTTCAATTGATTAAAAAGACTTCTAAGGAGAATCCCAAGAAAATTGTATCTGCATATAAGGACAATGTAGCCTTTGTAGAAGGGCCTCGAGCGACACAATTTGCACCAAAATCATCGGATAAGGCGGATTATTATAAAGAGACAGATTTTGATTCGGTACTCTCCTTGAAGGCGGAGACACACAACTTTCCAACCACTGTAGAACCATTCAATGGTGCGGCTACAGGATCGGGAGGAGAAATACGAGATCGCTTGGCTGGGGGGCAAGGTTCGTTGCCTTTGGCAGGAACGGCTGTGTATATGACTGCCTATTCTCGTTTGGAGCAAACTAGGCCTTGGGAGCAAGGAATGGAAGCGCGCAATTGGTTGTACCAAACGCCTATGGATATTTTGATAAAGGCCTCAAATGGAGCCTCAGATTTTGGCAACAAATTTGGACAACCACTTATATCCGGATCGGTATTGACATTTGAACATGAAGAACATGCACGAAAATTGGGGTTTGACAAGGTCATTATGTTGGCAGGAGGCATAGGCTATGCAAAAAAAGAACAGGCCCAGAAGAAAACCCCAAAAAAAGGGGATGATATTGTGATATTGGGTGGAGACAATTATCGTATTGGAATGGGTGGTGCGGCAGTATCCTCTGCGGACACGGGAGCCTTTAACTCGGGGATAGAGTTAAACGCCATCCAACGATCCAATCCTGAGATGCAAAAAAGAGTAGCCAATGCCATACGAGCAATGGTAGAAGATGAAGAAAACACGATAATATCTATACACGATCATGGAGCTGGTGGGCATCTCAATTGTTTGTCGGAGTTGGTAGAAGATACTGGAGGAGCCATAGATTTGGATGCATTACCTGTAGGGGATCCTACCTTATCTGCCAAGGAGATCATAGGGAACGAATCCCAAGAGCGAATGGGCTTGGTGATCGCCAAAGAAGATGCGAAGAAGCTAGAGCGAATAGCCCAAAGAGAGCGTGCTCCAATGTATACAGTAGGCAAGGTAACCGATGATATGCACTTTAGTTTCCAAAGTAAAGCCAAGGGGGAAAAACCCATGGATTTGGATTTGGATGATATGTTTGGCAGTGCGCCAAAGACGATTATGGAGGATACTCGGGCAGAAACTAGTTACCAATCGACAGATTATGATGTAGAAGACTTGGCGATATACCTAGAACAGGTATTACAGTTAGAGGCAGTAGCTTGTAAAGATTGGCTTACGAATAAGGTAGATCGTTGCGTAGGTGGGAGAGTTGCCAAGCAGCAATGTGTGGGACCTTTACAATTGCCGCTCAACAATGTAGGGGTAATGGCTTTAGATTATAAAAACCACAAAGGGGTAGCGACAAGTATAGGGCATGCTCCTATAAGTGCACTGATAGATCCGGCAGCAGGAAGTAGAAATGCCATAGCAGAGTCCTTGTCCAATTTGATTTGGGCGCCACTAGACGAGCAACTGGAAGGAGTTTCTTTGTCTGCCAATTGGATGTGGCCTTGCAGAAACCCAGGAGAAGATGCACGTTTGTATGATGCGGTAGAAGCAGTTTCTGCATTTGCTGTAGCCCTGGGAATCAATGTGCCTACTGGTAAGGATAGTTTGTCTATGAAGCAAAAATATCCTGATGGAGATGTGTTGTCTCCTGGGACAGTTATTATATCCACAGTGGGGCAATGTGAAGATATCCGCAAAGTAGTAGAGCCAGTATTTCGAGTAGATGCAGGGCCAGTGTATTATATCAATCTTTCACAAGATGCATATGCATTGGGAGGTTCTTCTTTTGCACAAATTAGAAACAAAGTTGGGGAGACCACTCCAGATATAAAAGATGTAGATTTTTTCAAAAGGGCGTTTCAAACGGTGCAGGAGTTGATCGGATCCGATCAGATAGTGGCAGGACATGATGTGTCTAGTGGCGGGCTGATTACTACGCTTTTGGAGCTATGTTTTGCTAGTGAAGCTGTAGGAGCCCAATTGGATTTATCTGATTTAGAGGCAAAAGATATCATAAGCTTGTTGTTTGCTGAGAACAATGCCATAGTATTTCAGGCCAAGGATGCCAAAGTAGAGGCGGCATTGGAAGCAGCGGGTGTTCGCTTTCACAAGATAGGAGAAGTAGTTTCTGGAGGTGATTTGCAAATACAATATAAAGATCAGGCTTATAGTTTTGACATCGCAGCAATGCGAGATATATGGTATAAGACCTCCTATTTGTTGGATAGTAAGCAAACTAAAAATGGGAAAGCCTTGGAGCGTTTTCAAAATTATGCAGAACAAGGCTTAGCATATCATTTTCCAGAAGGCTTCAGTGGTAAACTACCGCAAGTAGAAGGAAAGCGTCCGAAGGCAGCGATTATTCGTGAGAAGGGTTCTAATTCCGAAAGGGAAATGGCTAACGCCATGTACGCCGCTGGATTTGAAGTAAAGGACATACATATGACGGACTTGATATCTGGACGGGAAACTTTGGAGGATATTCAGTTTATTGGAGCTGTTGGCGGATTTTCCAATTCGGATGTGTTGGGATCTGCCAAAGGATGGGCTGGATCATTTAAGTACAATCCAAGAGCAAAAGAAGCCTTAGAGAGGTTTTTTGAAAGAGAAGACACCTTATCTGTAGGGATTTGCAATGGATGTCAGTTATTTATGGAATTGGAGTTGATACATCCCGAGCATAAAGTACATGGGAAGATGCGCCACAACGATTCGATGAAGCATGAGAGCAATTTTACTTCGGTGACTATATCGGAGAACCATTCTGTGATGCTAGAAAGTCTTGCAGGGAGTACCTTAGGTGTTTGGATATCTCATGGGGAGGGTAAATTTGTTTTACCAGAAGAGGAGCATCAGTATCATATAGTAGCAAAATATGGGTACGATAGCTACCCTTCCAATCCAAATGGAAGTGATTATAATACAGCTATGCTTTGTGATGCAAGTGGGAGGCATTTGGTGATGATGCCTCATATAGAGCGATCTATTTATCCTTGGAACTGGGCGTATTATTCAGACAGGCAGGATGCAGTGAGTCCGTGGTTGGAAGCATTTGTAAATGCTAGGAATTGGATATTGAACCTAGAGAAGTAGCATACGGTTTTTGTTAGACGGGGAAGGATGCAATTTGTACTTCCTACTTTTATAGTATCTTTGCAGCCCTTTTCTGTTTGGATGGAAAGAAATCTGTATTATGATGAAAAAAAAGAAAGTAGCATTTTATACCCTTGGATGTAAACTAAATTTTTCGGAGACCTCGACTATTGCCCGTGATTTTGGAGAAGAAGGCTATGAACGTGTCGATTTTTCGGAAAAGGCGGATATTTATGTTATCAATACCTGTTCGGTTACAGAAAATGCGGACAAGAGGTTTAAGACGATTGTTCGTCAGGCGTTGAAAGTAAATGACAAGGCATTTGTTGCTGCGATAGGATGTTATGCGCAATTAAAGCCAGAAGAGTTGGCATCTATTGATGGGGTGGATTTGGTGTTGGGTGCAAAAGAAAAGTTTCAGCTTAACGATTATATCAATGATTTGAGCAAGAATGATTTTGGGGAAGTACATTCTTGTGAAATAGAAGAGACGGATTTTTACGTTGGGAGTTATTCCATTGGGGATCGTACGCGAGCTTTTTTGAAAGTTCAAGATGGCTGTGATTATAAGTGTACATACTGTACCATACCGATGGCACGAGGAATATCGCGTAGCGATACTTTGGACAGTGTATTGAAAAATGCGTCAGAAATTGCGGCTCAGGGCATACAAGAAATTGTTTTGACAGGCGTAAATATTGGAGACTATGGAAAGGGAGAGTTTGGTAATAAACGCCACGAGCATACATTTTTTGAATTGGTGCAAGCATTAGACAAGGTTTTGGGTATTAGTCGTTTGCGAATTTCTTCCATAGAACCAAATTTGTTGAAAGATGAAACCATTGAATTTGTTTCCGATAGCAAGGCTTTTGTTCCCCATTTTCATATTCCATTGCAGAGTGGTTCTAATGAGTTGCTAGGCAAAATGAAAAGAAGATATCGTAGAGAGTTATATGCAGAGAGGGTTCAGCGCATAAAAGAACTAATGCCGCATGCCTGTATTGGTGTAGATGTAATTGTTGGTTTTCCTGGAGAAACGGAAGAATTATTTCTAGAGACGTATCAATTTTTAAATGAATTGAATGTTTCTTATTTTCATGTGTTTACCTATTCCGAAAGGCCCAATACAGAAGCCGTTGATATGGATGGAGTAGTGCCAAAGAAGGTGCGCAACAAACGCAGTAAAATGCTTCGTGCATTATCTGTTAAAAAACGTAGGGCTTTTTATGAAAGTCAATTAGGTAGTATCAGAAAGGTGTTGTTTGAAGGTGAAAATAAAGAGGGATATATTTATGGTTTTACAGAGAACTATGTAAAAGTAAGATTGCCATGGAACCCAGAGCTTGTAAATACCATTCAGGAAGTAGAGTTAACAGAGATTGATGAAGAAGGTATATTGCGATTTAAATTCAATAAAATTGAGGCATAAAAAACCGCCTAATTGGAGATTAGGCGGTCAAATTTTTCTTTCGCTAATATTAGATTCTAATTCCAACAGGAAGTAGTTCTTGATATTGTCTGCGATTTCTTCGTAAAAAACTAACGATCTGCGGGCTGGTCGGCACTACGCGCACATTTTGCTTGTCTTCAATAGTGCTTAACACGCCTCTGATGAATTCTTCTTTAAATGTTTCATCTTCAATTTCTGTTGGAACAACAAGTTTGGTTAGGAAAATCTTACGTTCTTGTGTAGAATACTCCATTTTCGCAAGATGACCATCAATTTTCACCTCATACTGACGTAAAAACTCATTGTCCTTAATAGTCCATTCTCTCATTTAGTTTCTATTTTAAGGTTGCAATTAAAAAATTGCTAGTGGTTCTCTTAAGATTATGCTACTTCTGTAATTTATTAAGCAAAAATTTTAAAATTTCTTAATATTGTGTTTAGGTAAAATTATAGAAGAATTGTTAGTTTGGTAATGCAAATATAGGGAAAAAATAGCTAACTTCTTATAATTTAACGTTTTCAGTATGAAAGTGCAAAAAAAGATTCCAATATATTTGGTACCAGGCATGGCTGCTAATGCGAGTATTTTCGATAATTTGGTTTTAGATAACAAACAGTTTGAACTATATAAATTGGAATGGTTTGTGCCAGAGCCTAAAATGTCGATGCGAGAATATGCTTTAAAATTACTTGAAAATGTGAAAGATGAGAGCCCGGTATTGTTAGGGGTTTCTTTTGGTGGCGTGGTAGTTCAGGAAATGGCTAAATATTGCAATCCACAGAAAGTAATCTTGGTTTCTAGTATAAAGACAAAATCGGAATTACCGCCCAAAATGCGTTTTGCTGCTATGACCAACATCCATAAGTTGCTGCCCACAAGATTGATTTCTAATGTAGAATTGTTGGCCAAATATGCATTAGGAGAAAAGATAAAAAGTAGGTTGGACTTGTATAAAACCTATTTGTCGGTAAACGATCCCGAGTATCTCAATTGGGCAATTGATAAAATGATGCATTACGATAATAAAGAAGTGTTATCCAATTGTGTGCACATCCATGGAGATAAGGACCCAGTATTTCCTATAAAATACATTAAAGATTGTGTTGTTGTAGAAAATGGAACGCACATTATGATTTTAAATAAAGCTCGTCGAATCAGTATGGAGATTCATCGAATATTATTAGGTTAATATGTAAGATTTTCTTTAATTTTAGGATTCTGTAACAAAGGGTGCGAATCGGATATACCAAAAGATAAGACATTTACGTTTTATATAAGGATTCCCAAACTAAAAAAAAGAAAAATGAAATTACTATCTAGAATGATGCTGGTAGTTGTGGTTGTCTTAGTAGCAAGCACATTTATTTATGCAGTTAGTGACGAATCGAATTCGTCTAAAGAAAGAGCAGGAGTGAAAACAACTAACAATCCACCAATTTATAGTGTGAAGGCATTGGACATTCCGAAGGATTTGAGTTTTGCGGGAGAGCAAGTGCCTGTAGACGATCCTGAGATACGTGAGCGCATCGATAGGGAGTTGTTGGTAAATACTTATTGGCAGTCAAATGCATTGTTATTGATGAAGCGGGCGCATAAGTATTTTCCTATAATCGAGCCAATTTTGGCAGCAAATGGAGTCCCCGATGATTTTAAGTATTTGGCCTTGGCTGAAAGTGGGTTGCAACAGTTGGTTTCTCCTGCTGGAGCTACAGGCTTTTGGCAAATTATGCGTACGACAGGTAGGGAGTATGGGATGGAAATCAATAAAAATGTAGATGAGCGTTATCATATAGAAAAATCTACTGAGGTGGCTTGCAAGTATTTGAAAAAGGCGTATAAACAATTTGGAAGTTGGACTACAGTGGCCTCTGCTTATAATGCCGGTATGCATGGTATTCAAAGGAGATTAGAAGCACAGAAAGTAAACGATTATTATAATCTGTTGTTGGGTGAAGAGACAGGTCGTTATGTGTTTCGTATTTTGGCTTTAAAAGAAATTATATCCAATCCAGCCAAATATGGTTTTAAAATAGAGGACAAAGATATGTATAAGGCGGTACCGACTTATTTGGTATCGGTAGACACTGCTGTAGTGAATTTTGCTAGTTTTGCCAAGCGTTTTGGGATCAACTATAAAATATTGAAGATGCACAATTCTTGGTTGAGGGAGCCTCATTTGAATAACAAGAGTAGAAAAGAATATATGATAAAGATTCCTAAAGAAGGGTATTATACCACTTTGGATTAGAACGATCTTGATTACACAAAAAAACCGCTATTCAAAGTAGCGGTTTTTTAGGGCTAGGCAATTATATTTTTTTCATCTGCTGTTGCATCATTCTAATTTGATCCGTTAGCATACCCTGCTTATCTAGTTTTTTTGCTTCTTTTAATAAGGTGGTAGCTTCTCGTTTCCTTCTTTTCTGCATGGCAATACCAGCCAAGCTTAGTTTTGCCATGGCAACATCATGATTCATGCTTAGGCCAAATTTGAGTGCTTTTTTGAAGTACTTTTCCGCTTGGGTCAAATTGGTTTGCGAACTCATGATACCGTGTAGGTAGTTGAAATATCCCTGTTGTTTTTTGACTAGCGACGCTTCGGGATTTTTAATTTTGTCCAACCACTTTTTGGTGCCTTCCATGTCTTGTTTGCGCATTCTCAAAAAGGCCATTAAAATTATTTCGTTTTTGAAATATAGAAAAACAAATATTCCTGCCAAAAGAAGTAGGGCAATTCCATTTCCTATTTGACCTTCAACAAATTGGTAAACAGCAAAAGCAGTGATTGCTGCAGCAAGTATGATTTTAAGGTTTTTGTTAAACATGTTTTAGTAATTTAGGTAATTTTGTTTTCAAACCAGTTTAGTGCTTTAGTCCTATATATAAAGCGTTGGCAAAGGTAACAAAAACAATTCAAAAATATTTTTAAATTATTTGTCAAAGCCAAAAGTCTTTGTATATTTGCGCCCAGCTTTTCCAAAGAGAAGCGTTATGGAAATTAGTACACGGATAAAGTTTTTATAAAGATATAGAGAGATGAAAAGAACATTTCAACCATCAAAAAGAAAAAGAAGAAACAAACACGGTTTTAGAGAAAGAATGGCCTCTGTAAATGGAAGAAAAGTTCTAGCCAGTAGAAGAGCGAAAGGAAGAAAGAAACTTTCTGTATCATCTGAACCAAGACACAAGAAATAATGTTGATATTATGTTAATATAAGGTGTTACTTTTTTTAAGTAACACCTTTTTTTTATGCCTTAAATAAGAGTATTTTTACAAAAATTTTTTTTTATGCCAAAAAGACAAGACCTAAAATCCATTTTACTTATCGGTTCTGGACCTATCATTATTGGCCAAGCATGCGAATTTGATTATTCTGGATCTCAAGCATTAAGATCTCTTCGAGAAGATGGTATTGAAACCATTTTGATAAATAGTAACCCAGCAACGATCATGACCGATCCTTCTATGGCAGATCATGTGTATTTGTTGCCGCTTACAACCAAATCGATTATAGAGATATTAAAAAAGCATCCCAATATAGATGCTGTGTTGCCAACGATGGGTGGTCAAACGGCACTAAATCTTTGTATCGAAGCCGATGAAAAAGGAATTTGGGAGGACTTTGGAGTAGAGCTTATCGGGGTAGACATAGAGGCTATCAATATCACCGAAGATAGAGAGCAATTTAGAAATCTGATGCTGAAGATAGGAATTCCTATGGCGCCCCAAGCAACTGCGACATCCTATCTCAAGGGAAAAGAAATAGCACAAGAATTTGGATTTCCATTGGTTATACGGGCATCTTTTACCTTGGGAGGGGCGGGAGCTTCTTTTGTGCATAAGAAGGAAGATTTTGATGAATTACTCACAAGAGGATTAGAAATATCTCCTATCCACGAGGTGATGATAGATAAAGCTTTGATAGGCTGGAAGGAATACGAGTTGGAGTTGCTACGGGATAAAAATGACAATGTGGTTATCATTTGTACAATCGAAAATATGGACCCAATGGGGATACATACTGGAGATTCGATAACCGTTGCGCCTGCGATGACTTTGTCGGATAGAACCTTCCAGAAAATGCGCGACATGGCCATAAAAATGATGCGTAGTATAGGAGATTTTGCCGGAGGATGTAATGTACAATTTGCTGTAAGTCCAGACGATGAAGAGGAGATCATCGCTATCGAAATCAACCCTCGTGTAAGTCGTTCATCTGCTTTGGCTTCTAAAGCGACTGGTTATCCTATTGCCAAAATTGCCTCCAAATTGGCTATAGGATATAGTTTGGACGAATTGGACAACCAGATTACCAAAACAACATCGGCTTTGTTTGAGCCAACTTTGGATTATGTCATCGTGAAAATACCACGATGGAATTTTGATAAATTCGAAGGATCGGATCGTACACTGGGATTACAGATGAAATCTGTTGGCGAAGTAATGGGTATTGGTCGTTCTTTTCAAGAGGCTTTACACAAGGCTACCCAATCTTTGGAAATCAAAAGAAATGGATTGGGAGCAGATGGTAAAGGGTATAAAGACTATCAACAGATTATAGATAAGCTTACCTATGCTAGTTGGGATAGGGTTTTTGTGATTTATGATGCCATACAGATGGGGATTCCATTGTCGCGTATACATGAAATCACCAAAATAGATATGTGGTTTCTCAAACAATATGAGGAATTGTATCAATTGGAAAAAGAAATTGGCAAATATCAAATAGACTCCATTAATAAAGATATACTGTTGGAGGCCAAACAAAAAGGCTTTGCAGATAGGCAAATTGCGCATATGCTAGGTTGTTGGGAAAGCGAAGTATATAACAAGAGGGAGTCTTTGGGGCTAAAAAGAGTGTATAAATTGGTAGATACTTGTGCTGCTGAATTTCAGGCACAGACACCGTACTATTATTCTACTTTTGAAGATACTATGGTATTGCCAGATGGTACGGAAACCATCGCTAATGAAAGCCAAGTGAGTGATCGTAAGAAAATAGTGGTTTTGGGATCAGGACCAAATAGAATAGGTCAGGGAATAGAGTTTGACTATTGTTGTGTACATGGGGTTTTGGCAGCTGCAGAATGCGGATATGAGACGATTATGATCAATTGTAATCCAGAAACAGTTTCTACCGATTTTGATACAGCGGACAAGCTGTATTTTGAGCCAGTATTTTGGGAGCATATTTACGATATTATTCGTCATGAAAAACCAGAAGGGGTGATTGTTCAGCTTGGAGGACAAACAGCCTTGAAGCTTGCGGAAAAGTTGGATAAGTATGGTATAAAAATAATGGGGACAAGTTTCCAAGCATTAGATTTGGCAGAAGATAGAGGTAGTTTTTCTACCCTTTTAAAGGATAACAATATACCGTACCCTCGATTTGGTGTTGCAGAAACCGCAGATGAAGCACTGGTATTGGCTGATGAATTGAATTTTCCAATTTTGGTTCGCCCATCTTATGTTTTAGGAGGGCAAGGAATGAAAATTGTAATCAATAAAGAAGAATTGATCGCCCATGTGGTGGACTTGTTGCGCAAGATTCCAAACAATAAGTTGCTCTTAGACCATTATTTGGATGGCGCTATAGAGGCAGAGGCAGATGCAATTTGTGATGGAGAAAATGTTTACATCATTGGGATCATGGAACATATTGAGCCATGTGGAATACATTCGGGGGATTCTAATGCTACTTTGCCGCCCTTTAATCTCGGAGATTTGGTTTTACAACAAATTAAAGACCATACCAAGAAGATAGCCTTGGCGCTAAATACGGTTGGTTTGATAAATATTCAATTTGCAGTAAAAAATGATAAGGTATATATAATCGAAGCAAATCCTAGAGCTTCTCGTACGGTACCATTTATAGCCAAGGCCTATGGGGAACCTTATGTAAACTATGCTACAAAAGTAATGCTTGGTGTTAAAAAGGTAACCGATTTTGATTTTAATCCACAATTAGAAGGATATGCGATAAAGCAACCAGTATTTTCTTTTAATAAGTTTCCAAATGTCAATAAAAAGTTAGGCCCTGAAATGAAGTCTACTGGCGAAAGTATCTTATTTATTGATAGTTTGAAGGATGATGAGTTCTACAATTTGTATTCTAGACGAAAAATGTATTTGAGTAAATAAATAATAATATTGGTGAAAAATTAGGGAAATAAGGAAAAAAAAACTATTTTAGTAAGAAATATACTACTATTGTTTTGGTTTTGTATGGAAATTTATCAAAAATGAAGCCAAAAAAGATAGTTTTCGTTGCAAAATCGTGTAATATTAGTGTATAGTTTGCGTTATAGATTTCTCGGTATGTACCGAAAAGGTTAAATTTCCCAACCATGAAAAAAACAATTCTTGGAGTATTTTCCTTTTTGTTATTGGTTTTTTTTCCATTAGATAGACTGCAGGCACAGCTGGCTGCAGGAGATATTTCATTTATTGGATACAATACCGATAGCGGAGGGGGTACAAGTGATAGCTTTAGTTTTATCGTCCTAACGGATATAGCTGAAAATGAATTAATCTACTTTACCGACGAAGGGTGGAGAGGCTTTGGTGGCGGAGGTTGGTCTGGGTCTCAAGAATCTCATTTGGAATATGAAACTCCCGCAGGCGGTCTCAGTTGTGGTGATATCGTTACCATTAAAAGAAATGGAGCTGCGATGGAAGCCTCTTCTGGGGATGTAGAAGAGCTGATTTCTCAGAATTCAGGTTCCTTGGATTGGGATTTGAGTGATGGAGATCAGGTGCTGGCATATCAGGCATCCAGTATCCGACCAGCTAATGTAGCGGATATAACCTTTATAGCTGGTATACATGGCGACGACGGCCAAAATGGTAGCAATCGCTTGGATACAGTTACAGGCTGGAGTGAAGATGCAACTTATGTATTTGGCGTAGCACACTCTATAGTTCCTCCAGGATTGACCAGTGGAAGCAATTGTGTGGCTCTGTTTCCAGCAGCGAATTCAGAAAAAGATAATGCACGCTACAACAGTAGCTTGGTAGGTGTAAGCGCCACCTTGTTGAGCAATATAAATAATAGTGCAAATTGGGAATCTCGCGATTCAGGTCCTTATGATATAGATCCTAGTGATTTTAGTCCTAATGTGTTTTGTGGAGTGCCCGACGATCCGGATGTGCCTAGCCTTAGCTTTGCGCCTGCAACACCGTGTTCTGGGGATACGGTAACGGTAACCATAACAGGTGATTTAAATGATGCTGAGGAATGGAAGATATATACCGGATCTTGTGGTGATACGGAGGTAGATAGTACGAGTTCGGGCTCGTTTGAAGTGAGTCCAACAGGAACCACTACCTATTTTGTTAGAGGAGAGGGGACATTTATAACAGCGGGCGGTTGTGGGCAAGTTACAGTAGCCATTACCCTGCAAGAGGACGCAAGCTTTAGCTACCCACAAGGGAGTTATTGTAATAGTGATTCAGACCCTACACCAACGATAACTGGAGAGTTAGGTGGAACTTTTTCTGCTTCACCAGCTGGATTGAGTATTGATAGCTCCACTGGGGTTGTTGACTTGAGCGCTTCTTTGACGGATGATTATACCGTCACCTATACTACTTCGGGTGCGTGTCCGGGAACTAGTACTTTTGATTTATCGGTTACAACAGTTGCGGATGCAAGTTTTAATTATGATGGAGTAGGTTATTGTAAAGATGGAACAGATCCTGTTCCTGAAAATGTGGAGACTGGCGGTGGAACTTGGAGTGCAACGCCTTCTGGTTTATCTATAAATGCGGTTACAGGAGAAATAGATTTGAGTGCCTCAGATGCCCAAGCATATGAAATAACCTATACGATTTCGGGATCTTGTGGTGCAAGTGATAGTGTTTTTGTTTTCATTTCCGATGTGGATGATCCGAGTTTTGGGTATAGCAAAAGTAGCTTTTGTATAAACGAAGGAACTATTTCCCCTACAGTTACCGGAAGTACCGGAGGAGCTTTTACGGCTGCTCCTAATGGATTAAGTATCGATGATTCCAATGGAGGTACTGGAGATATCGATTTAGGGGCTTCCACGGCAGGTACCTATGTGGTGACCTACCAAACCTCTGGCACATGTTCTAAGTCGGATACTTTTGAGATCACGGTTTTGCCGATGGATGATGCCAGCTTTAGTTATGCCAAGAGTGCATATTGTGTGTCGGAATCTGATCCTATCCCTACTATTACAGGAGATACACCTGGTAGCTTTTCGGCTACACCTGCTGGTTTGAATATTGCGGCAAATGGAACAATTGACTTGTCCGATTCTACACCAGGAAATTATACCATCACTTATACCACAAGTTTTCAGTGTTCTACTAGTAGTACATTTAATATGGAGATTAAGGGTATGGATGATGCGGACTTTAATTACGATGCGGCGGCATATTGTAGAAATGGTGTTGATCCTATGCCAACTGTAAACTTGGCTGGAGGTAGTTTTTCCTCTTCGCCTGCAGGTTTGGTTATAGATTCTGGTACAGGAGCTATAGATGTTTCGGCATCCACTGCTGCCACCTATACAGTCACCTATACCACTGCTGGAGATTGTCCAAATTCTAGTAGTATTTCGGTAACTATAAATGCACTAGATGATGCGAGCTTTAGCTATTCTGCGAGCAATATTTTGTGTACAAATCAAGCAGCGGTAAGTCCGACGGTATCCACAGCTGGAGGAAGTTTTTCGGTATCTGGGTCGGGATTGAGTATCGATTTGTCTACTGGCGTAATAAGCCCTAGTTCTTCTGCTCCTGGTAGTTATTCGGTAACCTATACCACGGCAGATACCTGCATCAATAGCCAAGCTATAAATATTACTATAGAGTCGACTACTGTCGGTAGTTTTGCTTATAATGATACCAACTTTTGTTTGACGGGTAGTGATCCAATACCTACTTTTGGAGGTACAGGAACCTTTAGTGGAAGTAGCGGATTGGTGATTGATAGTGATACGGGAGAAATTGATTTGAGTGCAAGTGAAATAGGAGCGCATACTGTAACCTTTATGCCAGACGCTTTATGTCCAGTTTCAGCTAGTAGTAGTATTGTTATTTCCGATACCGAAGATGCTAGTTTTTCCTATGCGTCTAGTTTTTATGCTCCTACAGATACAGATCCAACGCCTACTGTAAGCGGTGTAGGTGGCGGTGTCTTTAGTGGGACAACCGGATTGGTAATTGATAGTACTACGGGAATTATAGATTTGGCTGCTAGTACTCTTGGGGTGCATACCATTACTTATACAACACCAGGAATCTGTTTTGGTAGTGCAAATGTAGTGCTTACTTTGGTAGAGGATAATGTCCCGCCTGTGGCTTTCAATATAAGAGTAGACGGCGCTCCACCAGCTAGTGCACCAAGCATTAGATTTGTGTTGGAATGCAATGAAACCTTGGCTACTGCTAGTTTGTCGGATTTTGAGTTGGAAATTACTGGAGCTGCAGCCGCTACAATGACAACAGCAACTGTGTCGGGGAATACCGTAATAGTGGAAGTGGAAAATATTTCTGGCACTGGAAGCTTACAATTGAATTTAAAGGAAAACAATAGTCTTACGGATAATTTCAACAATGGAAATGGCAATAACGGGTATACAGCAGCTTTTGTTAGTGGTGATGTACATGAGGTAGATAGAGAGGCGCCTTCCATTCAAATAAGTGCAATTCAAAGTTCACCAACCTCAGAGCAACCTATAGTGTTTAGTATTCGCAGTAGCGAGCTGATTGTTGGATTGAGCGAAGAAGATTTGGAAATTACCAATGGAGGCTTTGAGAGTTTTATTGAAATTACGCCTGGTTTGGAATATCAATGTGAATTATTTCCGCATGATGAAGGCAGCGTAGTTTTGAGTTTACCAGAAGGCAGTGTTGCAGATATAGCGGGTAATCCAAATACACAGGTTAGTGGAGAGGTCGCGTATAGAAGGCGTTTAGATGGGGAACAATTAAAAGACTTACCAAGCACATTGGTTACTCCAAACGGAGATGGTAAGAACGATTTTTGGGTAATCGATCGTATAGAAGAATTTCCAGAAAATAAGGTTCGTGTATACAATGCATCGGGGCAAACAGTATATCGGTCTAGTGGATATGAAAACCAGTGGAATGGAAGATTGAATAATGGGTCAAAAGAATTACCGGTAGGATTGTACTACTACTATATAATTTTTACCCCAGATGGAAATCCAATTAAAGGTACATTGTACATTATGCATTAAACAGTAGTAAGCTTCATGAAAAAAATAATATCTAATCTAATATTTTTCTGTTTGAGTGCGTTGCTATTTGTGGCGCATGCTCAACAAGAAAATCTATATAGTTTTTATCCTTACCAGATGCAGCTGATCAATGCTGCTCATACTGGTGTAGAAGGCAGTATGTTGGGGGTCAATTTTCGATCGCAATGGTCGGGATTTGAAGGCGCTCCTGAAACCCAATCGGTGTTTTTTGGAACCCAATTTGGAAAAGAGTTAAATGCGGGTATCAGTATCATCAACGACAAAAATTTGGTAGAAAAAGGAACCAGTATCATGCTCGATTTTTCCTATCACCTTCAGATTCAGAAAGACATGCATTTGTATATGGGGCTAAAAGGCGGATTTCATCAGTTTCGTGCCAATTTGGAGGGCTTGAAAACATCTGGAGTGGGTTTCGATCCATTGCAGCAAAATGTAGAGGGTAAGTATAGACCCAATTTTGGTTTGGGTGTTTTGTGGAAATACAAATCATGGCAGGCTTCTTTGGCTGTTCCTAGAATTCTTCAAAATAGTAAATTGGTTCAGGAAGCTGATGGGGTTAGTTTGGGCAATAGTAATTTGCATTACTATCTGAGTGGTGCTTATGAAATGATGCTATACAAATCGATAAGTTTTCGGCCTTCTATCATGTTGAGGTACATCAATGGTTTTCCTATCTCGGCAGAGATCACAAGTATCTTTGGAGTGCATAAAAAGATAGAATTGGGGGTTAAATATCGTTATGATGCGGCCTTTGGAGGGATGTTTGTCTTCAAGACCGATTGGATGAAAATGGGGTACAGTTACGAAGCCGCAAGTGATTCTGGCTTAAACAAGGTTTCCAATGGTACGCACGAAGTGTTGTTGCATCTTCTATTTTAGTTCTGCTATAGCTCAAAAGTCATCATACCGCTAGAGTGGGGAGAAATTTTCGGTAATAAAATTCTCTTAAAGAGGACGTAGCTGCTGAAAAAAATTATATTTTTGAGGGCTAAAGATGAACAAATTGAGGATATTTCGACTTGCATTCCTATTATACTGTTGTTTTCAGAGCCTTCAAGCACAAAATACCGATCAGAAAGAGATACATTTTGTTGGTGGAGGGAATATTCAAATAGATGAAAAGCGCTTTCCTGGCGCACAAATATTTCAAAAGCGATTAAACCAAGTAGAATTTGAACACGATGGTGCTCGAATGTTTTGTGATTGGGCGGTACTATATCGCAAAGAACAACGACTGAAAGCATTTGGAAATGTGCTTTTTAAGCAGGGAGATACGGTGAATATGCGCAGCGGTTTTGTGGAGTATAGAGGAAGTGATAGGATTGCAGTAGCATATGATACTGTGGTGTTGCAAAACAATCAGATGACCTTGGAGGTGGATACCTTGCATCTAGATCGAAATAAGCAAATGGCTTATTACGACTCTTTTGGTACGGTAAAAGATACCGCCAATGTGCTCACCTCCCAACAAGGTAGATACTATATGGAACCCAAAAAATACGAATTCGAGCAAGAAGTACATATAGAAAACGAACAATACACCATGACTTCCTCTCGGCTGGACTACTATACCACTACGAAAAACGCCTATATGTATGGGCCGTCTACTATAAACGGTAAAGATTATAGAATTTATTGTGAGCGGGGTTTTTATAGTACAGCAGTAGAGCATGGCTATGGCATCAAAAACACACGGATAGACTACAATGATAGGATCATCTATGGCGATAGTTTGTATTTTGACAAAAAAAGAGAATTTGCCTCTGCAAGCAATAATATACGGGTATTAGACACCGTCAATAATGGTGTGGTGCGGG
This sequence comes from Flavobacteriaceae bacterium, assembly GCA_025800395.1. GTDB lineage: Bacteria > Bacteroidota > Bacteroidia > Flavobacteriales > Flavobacteriaceae > JAOXRU01. Next base: position 34,992 of record JAOXRU010000594.1, on the reverse strand, counting down.
GACATTATGCAGAAGTGTACAAGGCCAAAGATTCTGTGTTTATCACCAAACGTGCCGTTGCCATAAATTTGGTGGAGAAGGATAGTACCTATATACATGGGGATACCCTCATGATAACAGGTAAGAAAGATCATCGTATACTGCGTGCTTTTCAGGCTGCACGAATTTTTAAAAAAGATATGTCTGGCAAATGTGATTCCATTCATTTTGATCAGCAATCGGGTCTAATTCAGCTGATTACCAGGCAGCCAGAAATGGAAGAAAAGCGTTTTGCGGCTAAAAATTATCCGATTCTATGGTCTGGTCAAAATCAAATTACTGGAGAAAATATACATCTTTTGACCGATGTGAAAGGTGAGAAATTGGATAGCCTCAAGGTGTTTAATCATGCATTTGTAATTGAAAAAGATACCCTAGCCGAAAACCAGTACAATCAGGTTAAAGGTCAAGAATTGTATGGTCTATTTGAAGATAATAAACTAAAAGTGATAGATATCTACAAAAACACCGAAGTGATTTATTATTTTTATGATGAAAAAAATCAATTGGTTGGAATAGATAAAACGGTGGCTAGTGCGATGAAAATCACCCTAAAAGAAAATCAAATAGAGGATATATTTTTCTATACCAATGCAGATGGCACGATAAATCCGGAGGAAGAATTGCCGCCAAATGCCAGAAGATTATCTGGCTTTGTTTTTAGAGGAGAGGAGCGATTGTTGCATCAGGATAGCATATTTGATGCTGATGATAGAAATATAGAATTGGTGCACATTCGTGGATTGGAGGAGGGGTATTTTATGGATCAAAATGAACCAGATAAAAAACCTATGGAAGAGCGTTCAAAACCGAGATCCAAGGCTATGCTAAATCCAAATGATAAACACAAGTCAAAACAAGTTAAGAAACAGTAATTCGGGGAGGTAAACAATATATAATTGTATGTTGGAAGATTTTAAAAAACATCAAGCACAGACTACTCCGAACCCTTTAGGGTTGCATATTTCCAAGGCACAGGGATCGTATATTTATGATGCTTCCGATAAGGCGTATTTGGACTTGGTTGCAGGTGTTTCTGCTTGTACTTTAGGGCATTGTCATCCTAAGGTGGTAGAGGCGATACAGCGGCAGGCGGAAAGCTATATGCATGTTATGGTATATGGCGAATTTGCTTTGGAGCCAGCAGTGAATTATTCAAAAGTTTTGACTTCATATTTGCCTCCATCTCTTCAAAGTGTTTATTTGGTTAATTCTGGTACTGAGGCTGTAGAAGGAAGTATAAAATTGGCTAAGCGAATTACTGGTAGATATGAGTTGGTTTCTATGCGGTCTTCGTATCATGGCAATACGATGGGTTCTATGAGTGTGAGTGGTATGGCGCATCAAAAAGATGCCTTTCGCCCACTTATGCCTGGGGTGCGGTTTATTCGATTCAATCATGTTGAGGATTTGGAGCAAATTACGGAGAGAACGGCAGCTGTTATTTTAGAAACCATACAAGGAGGAGCTGGATTTATTTTGCCAAATCCCGGATATTTGCAGGCGGTAAGAGAGCGATGTAGTGCAGTTGGTGCACAATTGGTTTTTGATGAAATACAACCTGGATTTGGTCGAACTGGTCGTTTGTTTGCTTTTATGCATGATGAGGTAGTCCCAGACATATTAGTTATAGGAAAAGGGATGGCAAGTGGGTTGCCTTGTGGGGCGTTTGTTGCTTCTGGAGAAAAGATGAAAGAACTACAGAGCAATCCAAAATTGGGTCATATCACTACATTTGGAGGGAATCCTGTTGTAGCCGCTGCTAGTTTGGCTACTCTTCAGGCCTTGATGGCAGAGGGGCTCATGGAGCAAGCTTTGGAAAAAGAAGTCTATTTGCGTGATCGATTGCAGCACGCTAGCATATTGGAGGTTCGGGGCAAGGGATTGATGTTAGCGGTTATTTTGAAAGATAAAGATACGGCCAACAGTCTGATATTGAGAAGCATGAATTTGGGGTTGTTGTCATTTTGGTTGTTGTTTGAACCCAGGGCTTTTCGATTAACACCACCGCTGACAATATCTTTTGAAGAGTTAAAATTTGCTTGTGATACCATTTTGACTTTGCTAGATGAAATATAGCTTTTTGCTGTTAACTAATTTGTTGAAAACATTCTCAGATTCTTCCCAAACTTTCCTGTGCAATTTATACTTTTAAAACTAAGAAATCCCCTAACGGAAAACTATGCAGGAAGATTTTCATGGGAAGCATGATCCGCTGTTTAAATTTGAGACAATGCTCAAAACAGATGATGTTTATTTTTTTGATTCAGAAGACTTTGAAGAGATAATTCACCATTATTTGGCTATTGGGAAGTTGTCCTTGGCTAAAAAAGCTGCCAAACTTGGATTGGAGCAGCATCCCAATGCCGTGAGTATAGAATTGTTGCGTGCGGAAATTATGATCTTTGAAGATAAATTGGACTTGGCCTCTGCATTGCTTACGGAGCTACAGCAAATGGATCCTTTGAATGACGAGATCTATATACAACGAGCACATATATTTTCTAAACAAGACAACCACGAAGCCGCCATAAATATGCTGGAAAATGCTTTGGATAAAGGTTTGCATAGTTTTGACTTACTCGAAATGTTGGGTATGGAGTTTGTCTTTACTGATAACTACAGTAAGGCCAAAAAATATTTTATGGAATGTCTTTATATCGATGGTCAGGACGATAGTACATTGTGTAACCTGATGATGTGCTTCAATTGTTTGGAAGAATTTGAAGAAGGTATTGGTTATTTGTTGGAGTATATAGATGGGTATCCTTATAGTCATTATGCATGGTTGGAATTGGGAAGGTTTTATATGATGGAGCTGCAATTGTCGGAAGCTTTAAAAGCTTTTGATTATGCGATACTGATAAACGAAACTCATGTGAGTGCCTATATGGAAAAAGCGGGGGCATTGGAAATGCTGGGGCAAATGGGAGATGCTCTAGAAGTGTATGGGGATGCACTGAAGTTGCAAGAGCCAAACGCCTATCTTTATTATCGTGTTGGGAAATGCTATAGAGAAGTAGGGCATTTTGAACAAGCGCGATTACATTTTTTTAAGGCCGTACAAGAAGACCCAATGATGTATAAGGCTTGGGTAGGGATTGTCAATTACTATATCGATAAAAAAGATTTTGAAAAAGCGATTTCATTTTTGTACAAGGCCATAGAAATTGACCCAGAAAACGATCTTTATGACGAAAATTTGGATGCCATACACCGCATGCTAGGGTTTCAAATAGAGGAAGGTATTGATCTTCATGTATTGCAACACCTGCCAAAATATAAGGTGCAAACTTGGATAGAATGGGGAAAATTATTGTTGCGTACCCAATCCTTTCATTTGGCCTTAGATGTATTTGTTAGAGCTAGGGAGTATTATCCCAAAGAAGAGAACATACAATTGCATCTTGCAGGCTTGTATTTGAGGAGTAATCAGTTGCATCATGGTCAATTACAACTAGAGGCAGCTTTGGAAAAAGATACGGAATTGGTAGAGGTATTGGAAGCGTATTACCCTAGAGTTTATAAATCTCCTTCTGTGCAGAAAATTATTCGAAATTTTTTAAAAAAATAAGTCGAAAAAACTTTATTTTGTTGGCAAATCATAGAACATGCAACAAAGAAGGCTTATAGATTATGTATTGTTAACGTTGAAAGGTATGGCCATGGGAGCTGCTGATGTTATCCCGGGTGTATCTGGTGGCACCATAGCTTTCATTTCTGGAATTTATGAGGAACTTCTACGTTCTATAAGTTCTATAGATAAAGATTTAATTTCTCTTTTGCTGAAAGGAAAGTTTCGCAATATGTGGGGAAAGATCAATGGAAATTTTTTGCTGGCTGTTTTTCTTGGAATCGGAATCAGTATTTTTAGTTTGGCCAAATTGGTAATATATCTGAAGGAGCAGCATCCATTGCTTTTGTGGGCCTTCTTTTTTGGATTGGTATTGGCTAGTGTGTTTTTCATTGGAAAAGAGATAGAAAAATGGAAGATGTCGACCTTGGTTCTCTTTTTTGTGGGTACAGTCATTGCTTTTTATATCAGTCAATTGCCGCCTTTGCAAAATAGCGACAGTATGTGGTTTCTTTTTGTTTCGGGTATGCTGGCGGTGTGTGCAATGATTTTACCTGGTATATCAGGAGCTTTTATTTTGGTATTATTGGGTTCTTATACAACCATATTAGAAGCAGTAGATACAAGAAATATCAAAATAATCATGGTTGTTGGCTTAGGAGCTGTACTGGGATTGATGAGTTTTGCGCGTTTGTTAAAATATCTTTTTTCTCGTTATAAAAATGCTACTTTGGCTATATTGACAGGTTTTGTTTTTGGTTCTCTTGCCAAAATATGGCCTTGGAAAAAAGATTTGAGTTTCTACATAGATAGTCAAGGCGAGGAAAAACCTTTACACCAAATGATGGTTTGGCCACGAGATTATATAGGGGATTCTCAGTTATATGGTGTTTTGGTTTTGGCGTTGGTTGGCTTTAGTTTTATTTTTGTTTTAGAATATGTGGCAATACGATTAAAAAAATAGTGTGAGAAAAGAAAGAACCCTTAGTGATAATGTCTTTTTGGTTATCAAAGGATTGGCCATGGGGGCAGCCAACAAAGTTCCGGGTGTTTCTGGTGGAATCGTAGCTTTTGTTGTGGGTTTTTATGAAGAGTTTATTTATTCGCTTCAAAAAATAAACAAAAAAGCATTTATGCTATTGTTGGCAGGTCGCTTCAAAAGTTTTTTTGCCTATACCAATGCCAAGTTTTTGGGGCTTTTAGTTTTGGGGATGCTCATCAGTTACTTCAGCGTTTCTCGAATATTGGATTATTTTTTGAAGAAGCATGAGGTATTTGTTTGGGCTATATTTTTTGGGCTCATAGTGGGTTCTATTTATTATATATACAAAGATTTTGAGCAGTGGACCAAATCATCCACTGCATTTGCTTTGTTTGGGCTGCTTGTAGGGATTTCCATTAGTTTTTTGAGTCCAGCTACCGAAAACAACAATTTGATGTTTGTGTTTTTGTGTGGTATTATTTCCGTTTCGGGCATGGCATTTCCTGGTTTGTCTGGATCATTCATACTCATGTTGCTCGGAAACTATGTGTTGCTTTTGGTAGATGCAGTAAATGCTTTGTATGACACGGTAACAGAGGTCTTTGCTGGGAATTATAGTTTTGTAGATAATACGAATCGTTTACAGATGTTAAAAATTTTGGGAGTTTTCACCTTGGGCTCAACGGTAGGGATGGTGAGTTTATCTCATTTTTTGAGTTTTATGCTTAAGCGATATAAGGAGCAAACGACAGCCATTATTTTGGGCTTTGTAATAGGATCGTTGGGGGTGGTATGGCCATGGAAAGTGACCCATTATAAATTGAAGTCCGATGGAGGTTTTTTGTTAGATTCCAACGGGAATAAGATCATAGTGAATTATGAACGATACCTGCCCGATTTTAATACTGTGCATACCTGGTATGCTATAGGATTTGCGATTTTGGGTGTTTTGGTTGTAATTGGTTTAGAACAATATGGAAAGTATAGAACGAGGTCATAGGCAGTTTGGGTTGTTGGGGAAAAACATAGATTACTCATTTTCTAGGGCATATTTTTCAAAAAAATTTGAACAAGAAGGTGTAGAGAATACAAGTTATATCAATTTTGATGTAGACCATATAGATCAATTAGAATTGTTGCTACAACAGTATAAGGAAACTTTAGTGGGTTTCAATGTTACGATTCCGTACAAACAAGAAGTTTTTAAATATTTGAATGAGGTAGATCCGCATGCCTCTGCTATAGGAGCTGTGAACACTGTAAAGGTTACTTCAAATGGATTGATGGGATTTAATACCGACTATTTAGGATTTCGAATGTCTCTGAAGCCATGTCTAAAAACATATCATCAAAAAGCGTTGATATTAGGTACTGGGGGTGCAGCAAAAGCAGTTGCCTATGCTCTGAAAGATATGGGGATAGAAATTGTATATGTATCTAGAAATCCAGACAAAGATGGGATATCCTATATCAATTTACGATCTGACTTGCAGTGGATGCAAGAACATCTTCTGGTTATAAATGCTACGCCTTTGGGGACTTACCCCAATATTGATAATTGTCCAGATATTCCATATGATCGTATTGGAGAACAACATTTGTTTTATGATCTCATTTATAATCCGTCGGAGACCAAATTTTTGAAATTGGCTGCCAAAAAAGGAGCTAGTACAATAAATGGGGAAGCGATGTTGCGATTACAAGCAGAGGCAGCTTGGCAGATTTGGAATTTGTAGATAATTTGTTGTAAAGAGTGCGATCTAATGGATATTCTTGATAATGAAGGCTTGATTTTTAGAAGGGAAGCGAAAAATTTGGTATATACTTTTGCTAAAATTAGTTATTTCTTCATAGAATTTTTTTGGATTTAGGGTAGTTGTTATTATCTTTCGTGTGTAAAGGAATATACAACCCTTAAACATTTGAAAATGTTAGAAGAAAAAAGCGATAACCTGCACAAACCTGCAGAAGGACAATCAGAAATAGATAAGCAATTAGAGTCAAATCCTAAAACAGATGGGTTTGATGATCATAGTGTTACTGAGGAAACCAAATCGCAAGAGAAGGAAACTTCTCCTGCATCAGAAGAGACGGTGGAGGTAGAAAAAAATATAGAAGATATACCAGCTGAGGAGGTAGAAGAAGTTGCTACACAATTAAAGGAGAGTGCTGAACAAGTAAAAGAAGTAGCTGAGGAGGTAGAAGAAGTAGTGGAGAAGGCAAAGGTGATGGCTACAGAAACGCCTAACCAAGAGGTGACAGCCCAGGGAGAAGATCATGTAGAGGAAATTAATACCAACAATGCAGAAGATGCAGAAGATGAGGGGAATGAAAGCCGCCATAAGATCCCTTTATTGGATTATCATAGTATGACTATGGAGGCTTTAGTGGTGGAGTTGGAACGCTTGGTGAAAAATGAAAAGGTGCAGGCGATCAAAAGTCATGTAGATGCTATAAAGCACGAGTTTGATCTTAAATTCAACGAGTTCATAGAGCAGAAGAAAGAAGATTTTGTTGCGCAAGGAGGTAATATTGTTGATTTTAGTTATACTTCCACCGTAAAGAACAATTTTAGAAAAATCTTTGGAGAATATAGAGAACGACGCAATCAGTACTACAAAGATTTGGAGTTGTCTCTCAAACAAAACCTAGTAAAGCGCAAGGAGATCATAGAAGCACTGAAGGGTCTTATCAATGTAGAGGAGGACATCAATAGTACCTATAAAAATTTCAAGGAATTACAAGAAAATTGGAGAAATGCAGGAGCCATACCAAGGGCGGAATACAATGATGTCTGGAGAACTTATCACCATCATGTAGAACGATTTTATGATTTTCTTCATTTGAATAGAGATTTGCGAGATCTGGATTTCAAACACAATTTGGAGGAAAAGATAAAAATTGTGGAGCGAGCAGAGGCTTTGAAAGGAGAGACAGATATGGGTAAGGCTTTTAGAGAGTTGCAAACCTTACACAAAATATGGAAAGAGGATTTGGGGCCTGTTGGAAAAGAGCATAGAGAAGCTATATGGCAGCGTTTTAGTGATGCAACCAAGGTGTTGCACCAAAAACGTCAAGATTATTTCAAACAGATGGATGGTGTGTATGAGGATAATCTGATCAAGAAAAATGAGATAATTGCAAAGATTAAGGAGATTGTAGACAAGCCATCTAAGGCACATTCTGGGTGGCAACAGCAAATAAAGGTGGTGGAAGCCTTGAGAAATGACTTTTTTAATGCAGGCAAGGTACCACAACGAAACAATGAGGAAACTTGGAATTTGTTTAAAGAAACAGTACGTTCTTTCAATAGGGCCAAAAATAGTTTTTACAAGTCTTTAAAAAAGGAACAACAAGATAATTATGATAAGAAGATTGCACTGATAGAAATTGCGGAATCTTTGAAGGACAGTACAGATTGGGATGCGGTAACACCTCAAATGAAAAAAATACAGTCTGATTGGAAGAAAATCGGGCATGTGCCGAGAAAGAGTAGTGATAAGATTTGGAAACGTTTTAAGGCTGCATGTAATCATTATTTTGATGCTTTTCATCAACACAAAAATGCGGCTAACAAGGAAGAGGTAGAGGCTTTGGAGCAAAAGCGAGCTTTTATAGAAAATCTACGATCTTTTGAATTGAGTGGCGATAGGGATGCCGATTTGAGTTTTGTGAAAGGACAGATCTCGGCATGGAAGCAATTGGGAAGAGTACCTTTCAATAAGCGAAATATTGATAATCGTTTTCATAAAATCATCGATGCCTTGTTCAAAAAGTTAGACTTAGACAAAGAGCAAGTGGCTATGATGAAATATGCAGAACGTTTGAGTACTATTAAAGAAGGCGTCGACAATCAGTATGAAATTCAAAAAGAACGTAGTTTTGTAAAAAGAAAGATAGAGGACATTCGCAACGAAATTCGACAATTGGAGAACAATCTACAATTCTTTTCAAATGCTTCGGAATCCAATCCATTGGTAAAAGATGTGTATAAAAATATAGCCAAACACAAAAGAGATCTCTCTACTTGGGAATCCAAGCTCAAGAGTTTGAACATCATGGAGAATCAGTCTAAGAATCAAAGTAAAGAAGCGGAAAACGAAACAGATACAGAATAGAAAAATTCGTTTATATTTATCTTATAAAACAGCCCGCATGATGCGGGCTATTTTTGTCAAAAGAGTATTTAAGATATCTTGCTAGAATACAATATTCTAATATATACGTTGAGATTTTGAAATAACTAGCTTTACCAGAGAGATAAAAGTTAGGAGTGTTCAAAAGAGGGTTTGAGCTATCAAAAAGCCTTGGGGGGGTTGATCAGATAAAAACCAATGGAATATGGATAAAAAAACCGCCCAATTTTTTAGGCGGTTTGCTTATTTTGGATAATCACTTTACTATTTTGCGATATTAACCGATCTGGTTTCTCGAATTACAGTGATCTTTACTTGCCCGGGGTATGTCATATCGGTTTGTATTTTTTGAGAAATTTCAAAAGATAGTTGTGCTGCCTTATCGTCTGTAACTTTTTCACTTTCTACAATTACACGTAGCTCTCTACCTGCTTGAATGGCATAGGCTTTTTGAACGCCTTGGAAACCAAAAGCAATTTCTTCTAAGTCTTTTAGTCTTTGGATGTAAGAATCCAAAACTTGTCTTCTTGCACCTGGGCGGGCGCCGCTAATAGCGTCACATACCTGTACGATAGGGGCAATAAGGGTTTTCATTTCTATTTCGTCGTGATGGGCACCTATAGCATTGCAAACATCTTCTTTTTCTCCGTATTTTTCGGCCCATTGCATTCCTAAGATAGCATGAGGTATTTCTGTTTCTGTTTCTGGCACTTTACCTATATCGTGCAGCAATCCTGCTCTTTTTGCAAGTTTGGAATTCAAGCCAAGCTCTGCAGCCATTACACCACAGAGTTTGGCAACTTCTCTTGAGTGTTGAAGTAAATTTTGACCGTAAGAAGAACGGTAGCGCATTCGTCCTACAGCCTTAATGAGTTCTGGATGCAAACCATGTATTCCAAGGTCGATAACTGTTCTTTTTCCAACTTCGATGATTTCTTGTTCGATTTGCTTAGTTGTTTTGCGTACTACTTCTTCTACACGTGCTGGGTGAATACGGCCATCGGTTACCAATCGATGCATCGATAATCTGGCAATCTCTCTTCTCACCGAATCAAAGCAAGATAAAATAATGGCTTCGGGCGTATCATCTACAATAATTTCTACTCCAGTAGCTGCTTCTATTGCACGGATATTTCTTCCTTCTCTACCGATAATGCGTCCTTTTACATCGTCTGATTCTAGATTGAAAACGGAGACGCAATTTTCTACAGCCTCTTCTGTTCCGATACGCTGTATGGTGTTGATGATTATTTTTTTCGCTTCCTGTTGTGCAGTGAGCTTGGCTTCTTCCATAGAATCTTGTACGTAGGCCATAGCATCTGATTTTGCACTTTCTTTTAAAGATTCTACAAGTTGATCTTTGGCTTCATCGGCAGAAAGTCCTGAGATAACTTCAAGTTGTTTCACCTGATTGTGGTGCATTTTGTCTATCTCCGATTTCTTCTTGTCTAGATAAGACCGTTTGTGTTCTACTTCTTTGAGCTGGCTATCTAGAGACTGGTTCAGTTTTTTGGATTTAGAAAGCTCATTAGAAACCTGAGATTCTTTGTCTCGGGTTCTCTTTTCGGCATCAGACATTTTTTTGTTTTTGCTTTGAATAGCTTTTTCATGCTCAGCTTTTAATTCTAAAAACTTCTCCTTGGCCTGAAAAATTTTATCTTTTTTGATGCTTTCGCCTTCTTTCTTTGCTGATTTTAAAATACTATTTGCTTCTTTATTGGCATTAGCGATAACCTTAGATGCTTTTCCTTTTTCCAAAATTTTCGCTACAATAAACCCGATAAGCAATCCTCCAATTCCTACTAATAATAAGGTTGTGTCCATTTTTATGTTTATTTATATAAAAAGCCCACATCAGTAAAGTTTTTGTACAAACTCCTGAAAGACAGGATTAGGGTTACCTAATTGATCAAGGATCCGTGACAAAGACGGCATGCTTTTACAACTAAAACTCACCCTTTATAAATGCTTAGTGTTGAGTTTGTCAAAAAATAAATTTACCAATATGGGCAGTAACTTTATGTTATTTAAAGAACGTTTTTCTTTACAAATGTCGATCAAGAAGGGCTTCCAACTGTTTTAGCTTTGCTTCTATCTCCACATGGTTGTTATCTATATTATGTTGTTCTACTTTAGAAGCAAACTGTAAGGCACACATAGCCAATACATCTTGTTTGTCTCTAACTGCATAGTTTTGTTCAAACTTAGAAATAAGGGTTTCTATATCTTTAGCTGCCTTTCGAAGTGCTTCTTCTTGAGCAGGGTCGATCGTAAGTGGATACACCCGATCGGCTATAGAGAGTTTTATTTTGAGTTTGTCTTGCATAGAACATATTATTCAGAGAGCTGGGCAATACAATAATCCAATTCTTGTATTAGATGATTGATTTTGCGTTTGGCTTCTGTTTTGTTGCTACCACCATTTAGCATTGAGCTAGCCATTTTTAACGAACTATACTTCTCTTCCCATTTATTGAGTTCTTCTTCCAATTTCTTGCTGTAGTTGTCCGAAGCAGCTATTTCATCCAGCAATTGGCGCTTGGTTTGCTTAGCGGAAACTAGCTCCTGAAGCAAGGTTTGTACCTTCTTCTCTAGGGAGTTAACTGTCTGTTCTAATTCGTTGGTCATCTCGAAAGCATCAATGCTATCTTTACAAATTTAATATAGTAATTTGTAGTTCGCAATAATTTTTGTGATTCTTTTTAGAAAATGAACTAAAAAGGCTAAGATTTGGAATAGTTTACTAAAAGTGGCATTTTCGTATAATGATAGATATTTGTGTAATGAAACGAAAATTTTTCCTTGTTTTGATGGCTGTAACGCATGGGCTTTTTTGTCAAAAAAAAGATCTTGCAGCCAGTGGTTTTGAAAAACCTATGAAAATTCCAATGTTGTTGTCTGGAACATTTGGGGAACTGCGTTCCAATCATTTTCATGCCGGTATTGATATAAAAACTCTTGGCAGGGAGGGGGTACAGGTTTATGCCATAGGAGATGGATATGTGTCTCGTATCAAAGTGAGTTTGTGGGGTTATGGAAAAGTAGTGTATGTAAAACACCCCAATGGGTATACCTCGGTTTATGGCCATTTGAGAAATTTTGCACCCAAATTAGAGGCTTATGTAAAAAAGATGCAATACGAAAAACAATCATACGAGATTCATTTGTTTCCCAAAAAAAACGAATTTCAGTTGAAAAAAGGCGAATTGTTGGCATGGAGCGGCAATACTGGAAGTTCGGGAGGGCCTCATTTGCATTTCGAAATTCGAGACACGCCTACAGAGCACCCGATGAATCCTTTGTTGTTTGGATATGATATTCAGGACAAGCAACCACCGATGTTGAGAGAAGCTTTTGTGTATCCTTTAAGTGCCAATTCTATAGTGAATTATAGTAGTGTACGTAGTAGTTTAAAACTACATAAGCGAAAAAATGGGGACTATATTAGCGACCAAGTATATGCAAAAGGTGTTATAGGATTTGGTCTGTATACTCACGATCGACAGGATTTGTCTTATAACAAAAATGGAGTTTATGAGGTGAAGGTAAAGCAAAATGGAACTTTGAAGTTTCACTACAGATTTGATGAGTTTTCATTTGATGAAAGTCGCTATATAAACACCTTTATCGATTATCCATATTTTTCAAAACACCGATTGCGGGTGCAAAAAAATTTCAAAAGTAAGAACAACCCTTTGAGTATTTATGCTTACAATAAGGGTAATGGTTTTTTTGAAATAGAGGAAGGAAAACAGTATTTGTTTGGGATAGAAATTAAAGATTTTGTGGGAAATACGACCAAATTGCAAATTCCAGTGCAGGGAAAAACACTACCGTTAAAAGTGCAAAAAAAACTTCGGAAAACAGACTTTTTTGTGGCAGCAAATAAACCAATGCAATTCAATTTGGAAAATGTGAAGGTGTACTTTCCGGCCAATACGTTTTACGAGAATTTTTATGCCGATATGGTAGCCCAAAAAGATAGCATTCAATTGCATGATCGAAATGTAGGGGTGCACAAGGCATTTACTTTAAGTTTTGATATAAGTGACAGAGAAGATAAGGAAAAACTTTTTATAGGAAAAAGGTATAAAGACAAGGTGAGTTATGTAGGAAGTTCTTATAGAAATGGAGAATTATATGCAAAAGCAAAAGAACTGGGCACTTTCTTTGTTTCCAAAGACACGGTATCGCCAGTGGTGAAGCCGAGAAATTTTGATCCGCGAAAAAGTTTAAAAAACTACAAATATTTGGAATTTGAAATCGCAGATGATCAGAGCGGTATTGCTACCTACAATGGGTACTTAAACGGACGCTGGATATTGCTGGAATACGAGCCCAAAAGAAAGCGATTGCGATACCTTACCGAAGATTTAAAGTTAAGCTCCAAAACAGCTGATTTGGAGGTCATCATCGAAGATAATGTGGGGAATAAGACGGTTTACAAACACAAATTGAAATTCTAGCCTTGCTATGCTTTTTGTTTTGTAGTTTTGTAGCACATAAATGAAGAAGATATCATGCGCAAAATAGTTTTATACTGTTTAATATGGATCGGAGCTTGGCAAGCATCTGCTCAGAAGTTTATTTATAAAAGCGATAAGTTTGATGAATTGAGTAAGAATCACAAGACACTTGCCATTCTACCTTTTTTTGCCAATTTAAAACTAGAATCAAATAAAGAACTGGATAAGAAACAGTTGTTGGCATTGGCGGAGAAAGAAGGACATGCGGTTCAGGAAGCTCTCGAAACTTATTTTTTGAAAAGAAAGAAAAAAAAGAAATTTACAGTGACCTTTCAGAGTGTAGGTAAAACCAATGCGATATTGAAGCGCAATGGTATAGACTATAACAATCTCAAAATATATACCGGAGCACAATTGGCAGAAATTTTAAAGGTCGATGGCATCATTAACGGTAACCTCACCCTCAACGCCCTGCTCTCCGAAGGGGTCTCTACATCCTTCAGTTTGGTAGATTACTTCTTGGGTAAAAGCAAGTACGGTCGTATTGCTATCAAAATAAGTGATGGAGATAGTGGTAAGCTCATTTGGAAATACGAAAAAGAAATCAATCGCAAATCGGGCAGAAACACAGGGGAGCTCATCGATATCATGATGAGAAAAGCCTCTAGAAGGTTTCCTTACGAAAAAGAAAGACGAAGAGACAAAAAATAACTAGTGTCCTTATTCGAAAAAGCTTTGTAAGACTTCGATCACATAATCCACCTCTTTTTGCGTATTGTAAATAGAGAAAGAAAATCGAATAGAAGGCTGTATATAGGCTTCCTTATCCAGAATTTGTTTTAGAACATGGGATCCCCGATCACTACCAGACTGGCAAGCGCTTCCTTTGGAGCAGGCAATTCCCTTTAGGTCCATTTGAAATAGTAGGAGTGTAGCTTGTTCTGCAGTTATAGGGAGTCGCACATTCAACAGCGTATAGGTGCTATTTTCTTTATCTCCCGAAAAACCGTTGCAAGCCGCCTGAGGAACTTTTTGTTGTAATTGTGCTAAGAAATAAGACTGTATATTGTCTACATACTCCGCTTCTTTTTGTAGGTTGTCGTAGGCAGCAGAAAGTGCCTTTTCCATACCGAGTATGTTGTGAACAGATTCTGTGCCTGCTCTATTTCCGCGTTCTTGCCCTCCTCCGTGTATCATTGGTTGCAATCCACTTTCTTTTCTAATATATGCAAATCCCACTCCTTTTGGACCGTGAAATTTATGGGCTGCTGCAGCCATAAAGTCTACTGGAGTTTCTGTAGTATTGATCATATAATGCCCTATAGCTTGTACTGTATCCGAATGAAAGAGAGCTCGGTATTTTTGGCAAAGAAGCGCTATCTGGTGAAAAGCCAATTTGTTTCCTATCTCGTTGTTAATATACATCAAGCTTACCAAGGTTTTATCCTTGGTCTGCTCCAATAGTTTTTCCAAATGATGGATATCTATTTCTCCTTTAGGACCCAAGGAAACGAAGGAGAGCTTTGTATCGTATTTCTCCTTTAGATATTCTACCGTATGCAATACCGCATGATGTTCTATTTTGGAAGTAATGATGTGTTTTACACCAAGATCTTGCACGGCACTTTTGAGTACCATATTATCTGCTTCGGTGCCTCCAGAGGTAAAAACGATCTCCGAGGCTTGGGCTCCTATATATGCAGCAATGTTTTTGCGGGCTTGTTCTATTTGTGTTTTTGCCGATCTACCAAATGCATGAGTGGAAGAAGGGTTGCCAAAAGTTTGTTCTAAAGCTTTTTGCATCACTTCGATTACCTCCGGACGAAGGGCTGTAGTAGCGGCATTATCAAAATACACAGTTTTCATCTTCATGTCGTTTTAGGGGGTGTAAAGCCCTATTGGCTTTATCTATATTTTAAGATAGTTTAGATTCAAATGTAATTTAAATAAAATTTATGACCTACATTTTTAATGGAAACCTGCAATACTGTACATTTGTATAAAACTAAACGGATATACTATGTTGAAGTACAAATTGGTTGTTTTTGGTGTGTTATTGTTGCTATTGGGTTGCGGAGATGGAGATCTTACCATAGAAACGATTTCTTTTGATGAACAAGATATGGAGACTTGTGACCCCCCAACTTTGAGCACTCGCGTGTTTTTTAAAACCAAAGAAAACCAATCCTTGATTTTGGAATTGCCAGCCAATTTGTTCAAAAATCAAGTGAGCGAAGAAGATATCATATCCAATATCGGCAGTGCCAGCAAGCTTAGTTACAGGATTTTTAATGAGAATGTGACGCAAACATATTTCTGCAGCAGTTTACCTCCTAGTTCACCATTGGTTACCGAAGAAGTAGTGGCCGAAGCTGGTAGCGTGGTTATAAAAACGGTATCGGGTGAAGATCCGAATAGCTTTTTACATAGCATTTCTTTAAAAGATATTTCCTTTATTCGAGAAAATGGCGATCGCATTACCAACTTAGAAACGACCAATTTTGGGGGTTTTGAAACCCAATTACCAGAAAGCAGTAACTAAACTTTCTGTGGAATATACACTTCGGTAGCACCTAACCCATATTTTTGGTAATCCGCTTCATAATATCGGATACCGTCATATCGTTTAAGCAAATATTGGAGTTCGAGTTTCAAAACGCCATCTCCAACGCCGTGAATAAACACTACTTTCTGTATTCTTTTAGCAATGGCAAACTCCAATTGCCTTTTGGCGGTATCGAGTTGTAAATTGAGCATTTCAAAATTCGAGAGCTTTTTATAAGAATTGGTGAGTTTGTGTATATGCAAATCCACCTCCATTTTTGGGGCATTTCGCTCCTTGGGCTTGGTACGTATCGATTTTCTTTTTTTCTCTATTTTATCTTGTTTGGCCTGTATTATTTCTGCCTTACTTACCCTTATTTTGGTAATGCCAATACTTACCAATTCTTTACTGTCAAAATCCATAGGAAAACCATGCTCTGTTTCCATAGTTACGGTATTTCCGTTTATGGCCAATACATAGCCTTCTAAGTCTTCGTCGAGTACTGCTACCCGATCTCCTATTTTAAATGGATTCGTCATCTGTCGGTTCTTTTTGTTCTCTTCTAGACCTAGATACCAGTTGGGTGGTTTTGTAGATGCCAAACATTAATAACACAAATCCAACGCTCATGGGGTATTCTTTTGGTTGGTAATCCGAGGAAATACCGATCAATATTCCTCCAATCACGATAAGCATTAAGTAAATGAAAGCGGAAATTTTCATGATATTTTATATTTGGTTTTAGGATAAACAAAAATAGTGGTAAATTTCGACCTAGAATCAACTTGGATATGTTTTTTGCACTATTGACAGAACGAGATAAGTATATGTTGCCTTGCGTTAACAAACGCTTGTTTGGTTTTGATTGTCCTGGATGTGGCATGCAAAGAGCCATGTCTTTGTTGGTGGAAGGGAATTTTGCGGAGGCTTTTCATATGTATCCAGCTATTTACAATCTTATCCTTTTGGCTGGGTATTTTGTTCTGCGGGCTTTTGTAAAAATAAGATACGACAATTGGATATTGCGAGTGCTTATTTTTAGTGCCATTGCATTGATAATTGGAAATTATATTTTGAAACTAATTAATTGAATAAATAATATGGAAATTAAAAAATTACCTAACGTAACTATAGCCCTTATTTTGGGTATAGTTTCCTTTATTGCTTGCTGTCTCTCTTATGGTATAGGTGGATTGGTTTTAGCGGGAATAGCTTTGTTTTTGGTAAAGAAAGACGCTGCATTATTGGATGAAGATCCAAATGCATTTGAAAATGCTGGCCAGTTAAAAACTGCTAAAATTGTAGCCATCATCTCCATCGTACTTTCGGTACTATACTTAGTTTTTATGGTTGGTGTCATTAGTTGGTTGGGTTGGGATATTATAGGAGCGGATCAACAAGAAATGCAAGAACGTGTAAATGAATTACTAGGACAATAATTTTGTATTATGAGAGAGATATTACCACAATCAAAAACCGTGTTGACTATGGGGATTTTGTCTCTAGTCACATTTTTTCTATGCTGCGGCCCTTTAAATATTATCTTTAGTATTATCGGATTGGTACAGGCAAAAACAGCAAAAAAGCTATATGAATCCAATCCAGGTCAGTACGAGGGTATAGAGAATGTAAACACTGGACGTTTGTTGAGTATCATTGGATTGGTGTTGAGTATCATCGGTTTTATATTAACCATTGTCTACTTCGGAATCTTTCTGGCAATATTGAGGCAAGATGGAAGTTTTAACTTTTAGATAGCTTACTTTTACATAAAAAAAATCCGTCTTCACAGAAGACGGATTTTTTTTGCTGATTTAACGGTGAATCGTTTGTTTTCTATCGGGACCTACAGATACAATTTTGATAGGTACTTCCAGTTCTTTTTCAATAAATTCGATATATTTCATGAGATTTTCTGGCAATTCCTCTACAGTGGTTAGATTAGTGAGATCTTTGTCCCATCCATCTAGTTCGGTATATACTGGTTGGAGGCTTGATTCATTTACATCAAAAGGAAAATGCGAGATGGTTTCTCCTTTGTATTGGTAAGCGGTACAAACTTTTAGGGTATCAAAGCCACTCAATACATCCCCTTTCATCATCATCAGTTCGGTTACCCCGTTTATTTGCACGGCGTATTTGAGTGCCACCAAGTCGAGCCATCCACAACGTCTTCTTCTACCAGTGGTAGCGCCAAATTCGTTTCCGACTCTACCCATGGTTTCTCCATCCTTATCAAACAATTCGGTAGGGAATGGGCCACTACCAACACGAGTAGTATATGCTTTAAAAATACCCAATACCTCGCCGATTTTGTTTGGAGCTACACCTAGGCCTGTACAAGCACCAGCTGCTGTGGTATTGGATGAGGTTACAAAAGGATAGGTTCCAAAGTCGATATCGAGCAAGGAACCTTGGGCACCTTCGGCCAATATTTTTTTGCCCGCTTTCATGGCGTCAAACATATATTGTTCGCTATCTATAAAACCCAATTGTTTTAGGGTATCTACTGCGTCGAAAAATTCGGCTTCCAATTCCTCTAGCTTATATTGAATTTCCACCTGATGAAATCCTATCATCGACTCGTGTTTTTTGGTAAGGCTACGATATTTCTCTTTCCAATTGTCGTTTTCTAGATCTCCCACTCTAAAACCGTTTCTTCCAGTTTTATCCATATAGGTGGGTCCGATTCCTTTGAGGGTAGACCCTATTTTGGCCTTTCCTTTGGCCGCCTCCGAAGCAGCATCCAACAAGCGATGCGTGGGTAAAATGAGATGGGCCTTTTTGGACACGAGCAATTTTTTGCTAAGATCCAGATTAAAAGGTTGTAGATTGTCCAATTCTTTTTTTAGGATGATAGGGTCGATCACTACGCCATTTCCAATGATGTTAATCGCATTGGGGTGAAAGATCCCAGAGGGAATAGTATGTAATACGTGCTTGATACCTTCAAACTCCAAAGTATGTCCGGCATTTGGACCTCCTTGAAAGCGTGCTATAATATCATAGTTTTTGGTAAGTACATCTACTATTTTTCCTTTACCTTCGTCTCCCCATTGAAGCCCTAGTAGTAAGTCTACTGCCATTAGTGTTCTAATAAATAAGTTTTACTGTTTGTTTTTTTTGCCATAAAAATATAAGGAATGACTGTCTATACTGACATCAAATATTTCTTCAATAGTTTTTTTTATGGATTCGATACGCGGGTCACAAAATTCCATGACCTCTCCGGTATCTGTCAGGATGATATGATCGTGCTGTCTGTCAAAATACGATTTTTCATAATAGGCCTGATTTTGACCAAACTGATGCTTGCGCACCAGCATACACTCCAACAACAAATCCATAGTATTGTACAAGGTAGCCCGACTTACACGATAATTTTTGTTTTTCATTGTGATATATAGGGATTCAATATCAAAATGATCCTCGTTGTCATATATTTCTCTAAGTATGGCATAGCGTTCTGGTGTTTTGCGATGTCCCTTCTCTTCCAAATACTTAGTAAAAACATTTTTTACGATTTCTTGATTTTTGTTGTCAGCCATAATTGTGTTCTATAATTCTACAAAGGTACGTTTTCTAATTAAATTCTAAGGACTTTCTCTATCCCATTCAACTTTTTAAGGTTTTGTATGAGTTTTGTTAAAATATCATTGTTTTTTACCTGTACGGTTATTTTGCCAGAGAAGGTGCCGCCATCGGTATCGAAATTCAGGTTTTTCATATTTACGCTCATATTGCTTGAGATAATATTGGTAATATCATTGAGCAAGCCGATATTATCGATACCTGTAAGTTGGATGTTGGCCATAAATTCGTGTTGGGTCGAATCGATCCATTTGGCTTGCATGATACGATAGGCGTAGTTGGATCGCATCGAGAGTGCGTTTGGGCAAGTGTATTTGTGTACTTTGATACCGTCATTTACACTTACAAAGCCAAATACCTTGTCCCCTGGTATCGGGTTACAACAATTGGAAAGCTTATAAGGCAATCGTTCCTCTTCTTTTCCAAAAACCAAGAGATCGTATTTTTGGGTAATTTCGTCTTTGTAGATCTCGGCGGCTTTGGTGGAGCTTCTTTTTATTTTATTTTTTATAAAGCTAATAAACTTATTGTTGTGCGAGGCAGCATAGTCCTTTAGCATTTGGTTGTCTATGGTGGCGATTCCAACGCGATAGAAAAGGTCGAGGCTGGTTTTTAGTTTGAAATAGCGCACCATTTCGTTTATCGTATGTTCGTTGAGATTGATTTTTAGTTGTTTGAGTTTTCGCCTCAATACTTCTTTACCATCTTCGGCTATAAGTTTGGTTTCTTCTTTTAGAGAAGATTTGATTTTGCTTCTTGCTCTTCCTGTGGTGACATAATCGAGCCAGTTTGCATTGGGTTTGATGCTTTCTGAGGTGATAATTTCTACTTGGTCGCCATTTTTTAGTGGGGTATTGAGTGGCACCAATTTGCCATTTACCTTGGCGCCTCTGGTTTTGGATCCCACTTCGGTATGTATAGCAAAAGCAAAATCGAGGGGTGTAGCATCTTTTGGGAGGGATTTTAAATCGCCTTTTGGGGTAAACACAAAGATTTCTTTGGAGTACAGGTTGAGTTTAAAATCTTCCACAAAATCCACGGCATTGGTATCGGTGTTTTCTAGGGCTTCGTGTAGTTTGTTGAGCCAAGATTCGATGCCTTCTTCTTGTTGTTCGCCTTGTTTGTATTTGTAGTGAGCGGCATAGCCTTTTTCGGCTATTTCGTTCATTCGTTCGGATCGTATTTGTACTTCCACCCATTTGTTGTTGGGACCCATTACCGTAATGTGCAAGGCCTCGTATCCGTTGGACTTTGGGGAGGAGATCCAATCGCGGAGTCTTACGGGGTTTGGTCTATAATGATCGGTAACGATGGAGTAGATTTTCCACGCCAGAAACTTTTCATTAGCGGCATCCGATCTATATATAATGCGGATAGCGAATTTGTCGTAGACTTCATCATAGGTCACATTTTGGGCCAGCATTTTTTTGCGAATGGAATAGATGGACTTGCTTCTCCCTTTGATATAATAATTGAGTCCTTCTTGGTCGAGGGTTTCTTTTATACGGTCGGAGAAGGATTCGATGTATGCATCTTGTTTTTCTTTGCTATCCTCTACTTTGCTAAGGATATCTTTGTACACTTCTGGTTCGGTGTATTTGAGTCCAAGGTCTTCGAGTGTAGTTTTGATGTTGTATAGTCCTATACGATGCGCTAGAGGGGCGTATATGTATATGGTTTCGGAGGCGATTTTTACTTGTTTGTGCTCTGGCATGCTATCCATGGTGAGCATATTGTGCAATCGGTCTGCGATTTTGATAATGATCACTCGGATATCGTCGTGCAGGGTGAGGAGCATTTTTCTAAAGTTCTCTGCCTGGTGGGAGATATCCTTATCTTGTTTTAGGTAGGATATTTTGGTAAGACCATCTACGATGCGCGCCACCGATTCGCCAAACAAGCGTTCGAGATCGTCGAGGGTGTATTCGGTATCTTCTACTACATCGTGTAGGAGTGCAGCTGCGATAGAGATGGCGTCGAGGCCAATTTCGGAAGCTACAATTTTTGCCACCGCTATAGGGTGGAAGATATAGGCTTCGCCCGATTTTCTTCTTTGGTCTTTATGCGCATCTACTGCAGTGTCGAAAGCCAGTCGTATGAGTTTTTTATCCTCCTCACTGAGACTACGATAGCTGATTCGGAGCAACTCTTTGTATTGCTGCGCAATTTCTTTGTTCTCTTTTTCAATCTCTTCTTCTGTCATGGGCAATTAAAATTACTACAAACATACCGAAACTCCAACAATATTAGCGTTTCATCTTTCGAATTCGTTGCAGAAGGGTAGGGTGGGAATAGTGCATTTTTACATATAAATGGTCTGGAGTGAGGTTGCTTAGGCTGTTTTTACTCAGTTTTTTTAATGCATTTATTAGCGGTGCAGCAGCATAGGTATTTTTTGCATAGGCATCTGCTTGGTATTCCATTGATCTAGACAGGCTACCCATCAACAATCCTGTGAGGGCCGATAGTGGCACATATAAAATGCTAAAGGTAACCAGCGCAGCATGAAAACTTGGTTGCTGCACTCCTATAGCTGTGGATAATTGTGGAAACTGCAACAGTAGGGAGAGCACATACAAGCTCAGGGCGGTTTGCAAACTGCCCAATACTAGGTTGTATATAATATGGTGGTGTTTATAATGTCCTATTTCGTGTGCCAGTACGGCTACAATTTCTTCTATTTCCAAATTTTGGACTAGGGTATCGTATAGGGTAACTTGTTTTTGGCTTCCAAATCCGGAGAAGTATGCATTTGCTTTGCTCGATCTTTTGGAGCCATCGATGAGCATGATTTTTTGTACCGAAAAGCCAACGGATTTGGCATAATTGGTGATGGCTTCTTTTAGGGGACCTTCCTCTATTGGGGTTTGTTTGTTGAAAAGGGGTACTATCCAAGAGCTATAGAACATATTGGCTAATATAGAGAACCCACTGATGAGCAACCATGCTTGCCACCAAAAATTGGTACCACTTTGGTTGTAGAACCAGATGATAGCTCCCAGTAGGATGCCTCCCAATACGAGCATCAATATCCAAGATTTGATTTTGTCCAATACAAAGGTTGGTAGGGTGGTTTTGTTGAAACCAAATTTTTCTTCGATAACGAAGGTACGATAGTACGAGAAGGGCAATTGCAAAAAATCGTTGGCTAGCATCAGTATCATAAAAAATGCCAGTCCGGTCCAAATGGGATTGTCGCTGATACTGCGGGCGAGTTGGTCTACATATTCAAATCCTCCCAATAGTAAAAATACCAATAGGCAGAGGAGTCCAAAGCTATCGGTATAGCGAGCAAATCGGAAGTTGGTTTTTTTGTAGGCTTGTGATTTTTGGTATTCTTCTTCTTGGTAGATGCCATCTAGATCCGCTGGGATGGGATCGGAGAAATGTTTGGCATTGCGTATATCCAGATAGGAATTCCAGAGGTATTGTATGATGAGTATGGCTATGATGCCAAAAAAGAAGAATTGGTTCATAGGTTTCTTTGTCTTTTTGCTTCAAACAGGAGTATGGCTGCTGCTACCGATACATTCATGCTATCTATTTGTCCGTGCATGGGTATTTGAATGTTTTGGTGGGCTTCATTTCGCCAATTGTCGGTGAGGCCTGTTGCTTCGGTACCCACGACTATGGCGGTACTTTGTTGGAAATCGGATTGGTAATAGGCTACGCTATTTTGCAAAGCTGCGGCAAATATTTGTATGCGGTTTGTTTTCAAGAAGTCTATGGCTTGGTGGGATGGTGCTATGGCGATTTGATTGGTAAACACGCATCCTATAGAAGCCCGAATGGTATTGGGGTTGTACAGATCGGATTTGGGATCTGCTATTATCACTAGGTCAATATCTGCGGCATCTGCTGTGCGCAGCAGGGCGCCTACATTTCCGGGTTTTTCGGGCGCTTGTGCCACGAGTACGATGGGATTTTTTCGTTTCCATTGTACCTGCTCTAGGGTATGATCTTTGGCATGGAATATGGCAATGGCACCTTCTGTAGCGCCTCTATAGGCTAATTTTTGGTACACATTTTTTTGCAGTACGATATATTCCACATCGGTATGTAGCCCCAGGTTTTTCCACCAATCATTTTCCAAAAAATCTTGGTGTATCAGCAGACTTTGTATCCGATAGTTGGCTTGGAGTGCAAGTTCTATTTCTCGTTGTCCTTCGACTACAAGCAGTTTTTGTTTTTTTCTGTGTTTTGATTTTTCTTGCAGTTGCAAGATTTTTTTTACCATCGGATTGGCAGTACTACGAATGCTTTTTGGTGTATGCATGGGGCAAAATTACAATTATTTGTAATAATGTGGTAGGTCTTGCGACTGTAAGTGGGAATCGACTAAATAAAACGTAAATGAAAAAAATAGTATCTATTTTCTTATTAGCCATATTGGCAAGTTGCAATCAGCAGCCCAAATCTAGTGCTACTGCTGCTCCTACAAAAGCGGAAGTCTCGGAGGAGTCGACCGATGTATCTGGGATGCCTGCGGAGATGCAGAAAGTAATAGCGGCGCATGGCGGGGCCAACAATTGGAAGCGACAACGCACTATGGTATTTCACACGCCCAAGGGAGATAGCGTACAAAAACATACCCTCAACCTAAAAAGCCGGCAAGAGCGGATAGAGGATCCAAAGTTTACTATGGGAAATGATGGAAAGAAATTATGGGTAGTAAAGAAGGATGCTGAGGTAAGGGATGGCATTCGGTTTTACAACAATCTCTTATTTTATTTCTACGCGATGCCACAGGTATTACTAGACAAGGGAATCTATTTTGAAGCTATAGAACCTTTACAGCTCGGGGGGGGTAGCTTCCCAGGTTTTCGAATCCGCTTTGCTGCTGGTAGAGGAGATAGCGACAAGGATGTGTATTTGTTGTATTACGATCCGGAGACTTATCGGGTGCAGTGGTTGGCTTATACAGTTACCTTTTTTAGCAAGGAGACATCTCAGAAGTACAATTGGATTCGCTATGGCAATTATATGGTTGCCAATGGGGTGGTATTGCCAAAGGAGATCAGTTGGGTAAAGGTAGTGGATGGCAAGCCTACATCTGAGGTAAGCAATACGGTTGTTTTTGATTTGAAGCGACTAGACGATCAGGCATTGGATGGCGCTATATTTGCCATGCCTGCCGACGCAGAAATTGTCCCATAACCATTTGATTTATATGGTGTACACCTACGACCGATCTCGAAAGGGGTCGGTTTTTATAGTTTTAGGGTCTTTCGAATATGTTGTACATCCATATTTTGGAGGAGAACGATGAGATTGGGGTACCATTTTTGGTGGTATCCAAAATGGGCTAGGCGCATTTCGGCTATGGCTTCTTCTTTGCTATAGTTTTGAAAGACGATACGATAGGCTGCGGTGATCACTCCGGTGCGATCGGATCCGTGCCAGCAATGTATCAGCAGAGGTTTTGGGGACTGCTGTATGATATGCAGCGCATCTATGATATCTTGTTGGGTGAGTGCTTTGGTTTTGAATCGCAAATGCTTTAGCAGGAGTTGGGTGCCTTTGGCCTTTTTTTGGTCGTCTTTTTTTCTACGCAGATTGAGTATGGTTTTGAATCCTTTTTGTTGGAGTTCTCCAAATGCTTTTTTGGAGGGTTGTGCAGATCGGTATATGGAGTCGTCTATTTGGTAGAAGTTGTGTAGGCGGGTGTCTTTTATTTTTTTGGCAGGGTATAGTTGGCTTTGGGCATACAAGCTAGTGGCGGATAGGAGGAGGAAGAGGAGGTATTTTTTCATAACAATGGTTTTGGGTATAAAAATACGCATTCTTTTGGTGATATGGGTTTTTTGCGTGAGGGGTAGTAGCGGTCGCTTTTTGCCCAGGTCTACTAGCTGCACTTGAAGGCGGAGGCGACGGAGAAACTGTAGGATGCCTATGGGTTGTAGTTGGAGGTGGAAATTTGGTTTTTTTGGTGTTTTTTGTTTAGGCATAGGCATGCTACAGTTGGAGCCCACGCACTTCTAGTAAAGCTGTAGTACTGGGTAAAAACGGTAGCGGATGGCCCGACCCACTGTAGCTGTTGCCAAAATAGTTCGAAGTTTCCAGCGAAGGCATCATGTAGGTAAAAGGAAGGGA
Source organism: Flavobacteriaceae bacterium (assembly GCA_025800395.1). GTDB lineage: Bacteria > Bacteroidota > Bacteroidia > Flavobacteriales > Flavobacteriaceae > JAOXRU01. Next base: position 9,566 of record JAOXRU010000594.1, on the reverse strand, counting down.
GGTGGCGAAAGTGGGGCACGCCCAAATAAAAAAAACGGCAAATAGCGAACTATTTACCGTTTTGTGTGGTAGGATAAACTCCTATTCTTGGTTTAGTTTTTTGGAGTAGCGTTTATACAATTTGGTTTGGTGTGTTTCTAGGCTTATTTTTCTACCGTCTACAAATGCGTGGGTAAGTATATTGGTACGCATATCTAGGGCGTCTCCTTTGCTGAGGAAGAGGGTGGCGCTTTTGCCTACTTCTAGGGAGCCATAGTGGTTGTCTATGCCTAGTATTTTGGCGGCATTGAGGGTAATCATTTGCAGGGCATCTTCTTTGCTCATGCCATATGCCACTACGGTACCGGCGTAGAAGGGTAGGTTTCTGCCATTCATACGTTCCATTTGGCCGCTATTTTCCAGGGCTACGACCACTCCTGCATCATGCAGTATTTTGGGCAGTTTGAAGGGCATATCGTAGTCTACATCCTCTCCATCGGGCACGCTATGCGTGCGTGCTGCCAGGACTGGGATTTGGTGTTTTACCAAGAGGTCGGTGAGTTTGTGCGCTTGCACCGCACCCACCAACACGATACGTTGGATGCCTTGTGCCTTTGCAAATGCGATAGCGTCTCTTATTTCGCGTTCTTTATTGGCGTGGATAAATAGTCCTTGGGATCCGTCGAAGAGACCTTTCATAGCGGTATATGGCAGGTCTTTTTCGCCTTGGGTTCCTTGGAGATATGCTTGGGCAGCTTGGAAGTAGTTGGCCAATTCTTGGATTTGTTTGTTGTAGTCTTTGTTTGGCCTCATGGCAGCTTCTCCCATCCACCATCTGCCTCTTTTGAAGCTTGTAGGCCAATTGAGGTGTATGCCGTCGTCTTTTTTGATGGTAGCATCTTCCCAGTTCCACGCATCGAGTTGCACTACCGAGGAGGTACCAGATATACGGCCACCTCTAGGGGTGATTTGCGATAGGAGTATACCGTTTGGTCGGAGGCTTTCGACTACTTTGCTTTCGGTATTGAAGGCGATTTGAGCGCGTATATGCGGCAACATATTTCCTACTTCGTCAAAATCGATGGTGGGTCTTACCGCATCTATTTCCCCTAGTCCTAGGGTAGAGTTGGGCAGGATAAATCCGGGGTAGAGGTGTTTTCCTTTGGCTTGTATGATTTCTCCTTTTTGTTTGCTTGCATCTGATGCACCTATATAGCTTATTTTTCCGTTTTGGAATACGACAAGTGCATTTTCGATAATGCTTCCATTTCCAATATGCGCAGTGGCGCCCACTATGGAGATCGCTTTTTCTTGGGGTGCTCCTGGGGTTTGCTGTGCTTGTATGGCCAGCGCAAAAACCAGTGCTAGGATGGTGATGGTATTTTTTAAGTTTTTCATTTTTTGTTTCATTATAGAATTCTATTTGTAGCCCATGGCTGCAGAAGGTTTTGGATCAGTTTTTTTTGGCGTGCAAATGCGTGTCCGCTTTTTTTTACTGCTTGTTTTTCTCTTAGGATCTTCTACCATGGTTATAGCTAGGCATATTTATTGGTGTACGGTATCACAATGGTAATCCATTTTTTGTCGTTTTTTTGGCGCTTGAGTTGGTGCGCCACCATTTTTCTCTTTCAGCATGAGCTGGGTGAGTTGTTGTCTTTCGGCAGCAATTTCTGTCCGCATTTGCTGGTCTTTTTGGATATCGAAATACACAATACCATCCACCAGGGTTTTTTCTGCTTTGGCATATACCGAGAGGGGGTGATCGGACCAGAGCACTACATCGGCCACTTTGCCTTCTTTGATACTTCCTACTTCATGATCGATATGGAGGAGTTTTGCAGGATTGATGGTTACCATATTCAGCGCTTCTTCTTCTGTAAGTCCGCCGTATTTGACACTTTTTGCAGCTTCTTGGTTGAGTCGGCGCGACATTTCTGCATCGTCGCTATTGATTGCAGTGATCACACCCGCTCTATGCATGATGGCGGCATTGTAGGGTATGGCATCTAGCACTTCGTATTTGTACGCCCACCAGTCGGAGAAAGTAGAGCCACCTACGCCGTGTTTTTTCATTTTGTCGGCGAGTTTGTATCCTTCGAGTATATGGGTAAAGGTATTGACTTTGAATTGGAACCGTTCTGCGACTTTCATCAGCATATTGATTTCGCTTTGCACATAGGAGTGGCAGGAGATAAAGCGTTCGCTATTGAGGATTTGTGCGATCACTTCCAGATCGAGGTCTCTGCGATATGGTTTTCCGCTTTTTTGCAAAGCGTCGTATTCTTTGGCTTTTTGGAAGTACATTTCAAATACTTGTTCTACGCCCATACGGGTTTGCGGAAAACGAGCAAAGCTTTGCCAATTGCTTTGTTTTACATTTTCACCTAAGGCAAATTTTATAAACTGCGGAGAATTTGGGTATCGCAATTCTTGCGCATTGGCGCCCCATTTGAGTTTGAGGATAGCCGATCTTCCGCCGATAGGGTTTGCAGAGCCATGCAATAGTTGCATGGTAGTAACCCCACCTGCCAGATTGCGATAGATACCTATATTTTCTGGGTCTATTACATCTTCGAGGCTCACTTCTGCTGTGGAATTGTGCCCTGCTTCGTTTATACCACCGGTGCCTCCAATATGGGTATGTTCGTCTATGATACCAGCGGTGATATGTTTGCCGGTAGCATCTATAGTTTTGGCCCCACTAGCGGGGAGGTTTTTTCCGATTTTGGCAATTTTTCCGTTTTTGATCAGCAGATCGGTATTTTGAAGTACTCCGGTATTTTCGCTAGTCCATATGGTAGCGTTTTTGAAGAGTATGTTTTGGGCTTTAGGTTGTTTTTTGAAACCGTAAGCCTTGTTGGGGTAGCTGATAGCAAACATATTTTTGCTATCGCTTTTTGCCTTGGCTTTTTTCTTGTTGTCTGGTGCATCGGCGGCCAGAGCAGTGAGTGTCCATGTGGTGTTTTTGCCATTGGCAAGGGTCGCTTTTCCTTGGTTGAGCTGCTGGTTTACAACCTGGCCGATGAGACGATCCACGCCATTTTCTTGATGAAGCAATATGGTAGCCCAGTTGTCTTTATAGTGTATAGAAGCTTTGACGGTTTTGTCATCTTGTTTTACGTCTATACTTGGTTTTGCTGCTTTTCCTTTGATGGTAGTGGCATAGGATTTTCCATCGATTTGGAGTTGGTATTTTCCAGCAAGATTGGCAAGCTGTCTATCGTGGATCTGGTGTTTTTGTCCACCGACCCAGTTTTCGTATAATATGGTTTTGCTATCGAATAGGGGACCAGAGGTAAGGAGGAAATTGGCATAGGCTCCTTTTTGTAGGTGTCCCAATACACTTTCTTTTCCGAGTATACGTGCCGGTACTGTGGTGAGTGCTTCTAGAGCTTTTTCTTTGCTGAGTCCGTGTTGAATTGCTTTTTGCACATTTTTGAGGAAGTTGTCCCCTTTTTTGAGTCCATGGCTAGTGAGTGCAAAAGCGATACCAGCTTCTTCCAGCTTGGCAGCATTGAAAGGAGCCTGTTGCCAATATCTCATATCTTCTAGGCTTACATAGTCTGCTTTGAAAGGGTCTGTCATATCGTAAGCCTTTGGAAAATGTACAGGCACCACAAGGGTAGCACCAGTCTGTTGTATGGCTTGTATATTTTCGAAAGTATCCCCATTGGTCACCATAGTGTACTGTATGCCAAATTCGTCGCCAATTTTGTCTGCTCTCAGTACATTCCATTTGTCTCCGGCATAAAAAATGGGCTGGAGGTTTTTGTTTCTAATATGTGCTTCTATAGCGAGGTCTTTGGTCTTTATATTTCCTTTGCTATACCAGTCGGCATCGTACTGAAATTGTCGCAATAGGGCGATACTTCCCATGAGAGAGCTAGGGTACATTTGGGGGGAACTCACACTTTTGGTAAAGGAGAAGTACTGTGCGCTTTGCGCCTCTATAATTTGGTAGGCTTTCCCTTGCTTGTCGTTGAGTGCTACTAGGGTACCCGTACCCCTAGCGATACCGTTTTGGCTGTGGGTACTTACTACTCCAAAACCAATTTTGCGCATATCGGCGGCCTTTTTTTTATCGAATGCAAAGTGTTCTATCGCATTTTGTTCGCTACGCATATGGTCGTTCCAGTAATAACCTTCTCTAGTGGCATCGTATTGTGGATTTCCTCTACCACCAGCAACTCTTTTGGGTTTTGGCATACCAAAATTGCTGTAGACCTCCACAAAAGAGGGGTAAATATAGGCGCCTTTGGCATCTTGTACCACGGTATTGGTAGGGAGTTTCACGTTTTTGCCTGCGGCTACTACTTTTCCCCTATGCATAAGCAGGGTAGCATTTTTGATAAGTTGCTTGGCCGTAATCTGAATATTGGCGTGGGTGATAGCCGTATATGCTTGATCTGCCTGTTTTACTCCGTCGTTTTTTGGAAAGTAAATCTGTGCGTGAAGTTGCAGACCGCTACCGACTAATACCAGCAACAGTAGAATTTTTTTCATAGTGTTTGTTTTAATAATTATTGAGTTAGCTAGATGCTGTATTCAAAAAATACAGCCCTATAAAAATAACGCAAGGATAGAGAAAAGGAGTGATATTAAGTTTTTTTTAACAAAAGGCAATTTTTTTTGCTTGGGAGGGGGCGGGTGGGTGGGACGATCAAGCAAAAAAAATCTCGTATCTTCGCAGCCATGAATAAAGAGCAAATAAGTGAAAGTTTGCGGCAATTAGATGCGGCAGAGAATATTGTGATCCTTGGACATCGCAATCCAGATGGGGATGCCATAGGGGCTACTTTGGGATTGGCCCATTATCTAAGAGCCAAGGGCAAGAATTGCACGGTAATGATGCCCAACGATTTTCCAAAGTTCTTGGCATGGATACCTGGTGCCTCCGACATACTTATTTTTGAGCATTATCCTGCCAAGGCCGTAGGCTTGTTGAAGTCGGCAGATTTGGTATATACCTTAGATTTCAATCATTTTAGTCGCGTAGGCGAAGAAATGCAGCGCGCCTTGGAGGGATTGGAATCCAATTTTATAATGATAGACCACCACCAGCAGCCCGAAGGCTATGCGGTAGTGACCTATAGCGATCCTAGTATGAGTAGCACCTGCGAGATGGTCTACCACTATATAGCAGCACTAGGAGACCAGGAACTGCTCACCAAAGAACTGGCCCAATGCCTCTATGTAGGCATCATGACCGATACTGGTTCGTTTCGCTTTGCAGCCACCACCAGTACCACACATCGCATCATCGCACATTTGATGGATTTGGGCGCCAAAAACGATTATATACACCAGCAGGTATACGACACCAATAGTGAGAGCCGTATGGCGCTATTGGGCACGGCGCTTCGCAATATGGTAGTGCTTGCCGATAGGCAGGTAGCCTATATTACCCTGAGCAAGGAAGAGCTCGAATCGGGCGCCTACAAAAAAGGCGATACCGAGGGTTTTGTAAACTACGGATTGAGTTTGGAAGGCATTGTCTTTGCAGTCATATTTATAGAAAACATAGGCGAGGAATACATCAAGATATCCTTTAGGAGCAAGGGTAGTTTTTCGGTAAACGAATTTGCCAGAGCCCATTTCCAAGGCGGTGGACACGACAATGCTGCCGGTGGACGAAGTGAAATGAATATGGCGGACACTATAGAAAAATTTGAATCCCTATTGCCAACATATCAACAACAAATAGCAGAAAGTATCTCATGCGAATAAATACACTCATTCCAATGGTATTGGCAGTATTGCTAGCGGCTTCCTGTCAGCGTTTGGAACCTCGTCGTCCGATACAGGCGCATACCGGTAGCTGGATAGAAGGATCTGTAAAGCGCAATATGGCCTTATTGCAAAAAGAAGAAGCCCAGATACAGCAGATAATTGCCAAGGATACCCTAGCTCCCTATCAGATGTCTGAGGATGGCTTTTGGTATCGAATATCTGTTGCAAATCCTAAAGAACAATACCGACCACAGCCGGAGGATATAGTTAAAATAGAATACACTATGTACACCCTAGAAGGCAAAAGTATCTATGCACCTATACAACACAGCTACAAAGTAGATAAGGAACAATTGTTTCCAGGTTTGCGCGCTGGGGTAAAACTGTTGAAAGCTGGGGAGACGGGAGAGTTTTTGTTACCCTCCTTTATGGGTTATGGATACCATGGCGATGAGAAAAAAATCGGATCCAATACGCCTATTAAACTTAGACTTACTATTTTTGAGGTGCTAAAACACCAATAAATAGGAGCGAAGTGTATATAGAAAAGAATAAAAAGAATCATCAAAATTATAACAATAGAAATATGAAACAAGTATTAGGCCTAGCCATAGTATTGGCGAGTTTTGTTTTTGTGAGCAGTTGTAAAACTTCTCAGTATGCCGATTTGGGAGATGGAATCTATGCCAATATAGAAACCAACAAGGGGGATATGATCATAAAATTCACCCCCGAACTTACCCCTGTCACCGTAGCCAACTTTGTAAGTTTGGCAGAGGGCAATAGTCCTTTTGTAAGCGACACCCTCAAAAACAAACCATATTATGATGGTTTGATTTTTCATCGTGTGATCAAGGATTTTATGATCCAGGGCGGCGATCCCACTGGTACAGGAAGGGGTACACCAGGATATCGATTTAAGGATGAGTTTCACGACAGTCTTACCCATCACAAAAAGGGAATCCTCTCTATGGCCAACAGTGGGGTCAAGACCAACGGTTCTCAATTTTTTATCACCCACAAAGAGACCCCGTTCTTGGACAAGCGCCATACCGTATTTGGAGAGGTGATAAAAGGTATAGAAGTAATCGACAGCATCGTAGCGGTAAAAACCAATCCAAAAGACCGTCCGTTGGAAGATATAGTGATGAAGAAGGTAAGCATCATTCGCAATGGCAAGAAGGCGCGCAATTGGGATGCAGTAGAAATAATGAGCAGCTACTTTGAGAAAGCCAAGGTAGAGGAGGAGAAAGAGAAACAGCGCTTGTATGAGCAAGAGCAAGAGAAGAAGCGTATCGAAAGCCTCAAAAAACAAGAATTTGAAGCCCAGAAGAAATCTGCTACCGCTTTGCCAAGTGGTCTAAAGATCCATTATATCAAAAAAGGAGACGGTCCCAAGCCGCGACTTGGACAATATGCCAATATATTCTATGCAGGCTATTTTGAAAATGGCAAATTGTTCGATTCCAATATAGAAGATATAGCGGTGAAGAATTTGAATTTCAACCAGACACGCAAAGACCAAGGAGGGTACAATCCTTTCCCGATGCAATGCAGCATGGATGCCAAGCTTATAGCTGGTTTTAAAGAAGCCCTGATGCAGATGCGAGTAGGAGACAAAATACGTGCATTTATTCCTTCACATTTGGGGTACGGTTCGCAAGGACAACCAATGGCAGGCATCAAGCCAAACCAAGAATTGATCTTTGAACTCGAAATGATGTCTTTGGCAAAATGATGCCATTTACCATTTGAAATTGCTGGTATAAAACGGCCATTTATAGAAATGAAAAACGCATTCGACTTTTCGAATGCGTTTTTTTTGTAGGTAGATAACCAGACAATGATACCGTTTCTATTTCTTTTAAGGGCATTAAAATAGAAATGGTAAAAGATAAAGCGGGTATGGTACCAAAAAAGCTACCAATTGGAATCTATAAAGAATTGGTTGGGCTTCATAAAAAAATAATACTAATTAAATCTAAAAATACAAACCATGCCCATTTTTCCAGTATATACCCGCTTAAAAAGCTATTTTAAAATGAACGTTTAGGGGCTTTATGTTTTATAGTGTCCGACTGCTTATAGTCGTTTACTTCTAGCATTTACCATTTGAAATTATACCATTTCTATTTCTTTTCTGGTAATTTCAAACAATAACTGGCATTATATTTTGATTTCTTTTACCATTCGGTATTCTGGGGATTCCTTGCCATAGGTACTTTCCACCAAGTACTTGGTATTTTTGCAAATCTCTGCCAGATTTTCGGCCACCTCGTTGCGATTGCTTCCGCTTTTTTTGGCTAGGGCCTTGGCTTTTGCCACATCCTTGTTGAGCTGCTCGAGGGTAACCGACAATTGCTGTAAACTTGCTATAGAAATCAGCTCCGCATTGGGTGTGTAGGTTGGTCCCATAGAAGACAATATGGAGATGATATGCTGCAAATCTGCCAATCGACGCCCAAAGGTGCTTTTGTGCAGGGTGTTTTTGCGATCCCCCTCCGTAGGGTTTTCCGTAACTGGATTTGGCGGCATTTTGTCTTCGGTGTTTTTTTTCTTTTTGCTGCGATAGTTGCGCATATTGGAGATAATCTTCTTTACCAGCAATTTGGCATCCGCATCTATCTCTACCGTTCCTTGCAGATGCTTGTTGATGCGCGTCAGGCGTTTCATCAGCCCATCCGCATCTTTGTGGTATTTGTGGCTGCGCCTGCGTACCAATACCTTCTTGTGATCCTCTACCTCTTCCGAAGTGGCTTTGATAACGGTAGCCTCTGCAAATATCTGTTGCAACACTACCATCATCTTGTTATCGTTGGAGTTGAACTTCTCCATGGTAGCGAGTTTCTCTATCAGTTGTCTCGCCTTTTCGATTTTGTTGGCAAAACTAGCCTTTCCTATATTCTTCATTAAACAAAAATTTGATGTTAAAAATATGCCTAGAAAAAGAGCGATAAGAATTGGAGAAGACAAACATACAATTATTTTTCGCAAAAAAGCAAGAAAAAACCTACATATGTTGTGAAACAATCTATTTTTGTATGTCAATGATAAGCAATGTGTTGTAAGAGCATCATGTAGGTTGTTATTTACAAAAAGAGAGAGGGTATACACGATAATCCCAAGTCCCAAACACAAGAAGAAATGGTTTAATACCAAGGAGGAAGCCTGCAAAACGAAAAGCAAAAGTTCAAAAAACAAGCGTACCACCCACCATTCTACTGCCCCCTGGGAATGATTTGGACAATCCCCCGACAAAAATGAATAGGAAGCCGATGGAAACGAACGGCACACGCTGGGGCGTGACAGGCTGTTCGTCGAAAGCAGAAAGGCATAACGCCCAGGGCGTCACAATTTATGCAGCTTTAGCGGTACAGTGCCTTTCTGTTTTAAAAAATGAGATCTTGACAACTGTTATCGTTTTTTTTTTGAAAAACTTATTCATTAGTGGTTGGCGTTGAGGGCGTAATGCTTTGCGTCATATATTCGTTTGGGTGTTACGAAAAGGCGTATTGCTATACGCCCCTACATGGTGGGGTTTTCCATAAATACCGCAGTGCGACAACTGTTGTCGTTTTATTTTGAAAAACTGATGCACTATTCACTATTCACTAATCACCAATAACTATTCACCAATAACCAATAACCAACAACAATCTTGTAGGAATTTAGCTATTTATTTTGTACCTTGTTGGCTCTCCCAAGCTTTATGTAATTTAAAACTTTGTTGTACATGAAAGCTTTTATAGAATATATAGGTCTCCGAGAGGAAGTATTATTAAGCGAAATAGAATTTTACCGCCATATAAAATGGCATGGGAGACCGGCAACTAGGGTGCTGGGCGGAAAATTGCGAG
>JAOXRU010000147.1 GCA_025800395.1 Flavobacteriaceae bacterium | reverse complement strand
TTTACTTGCAGTGAACGTATAATTTAGGGTGCGTTCTTTTGGGTCTATTCCAACCGGAAGCCAGGTGACCGGCGCGGGCGGCCACGTTGGATTTCCCGCCAAAAATTTCCCAAAAGAACGCGTATTCTGTGTATTCCGAGTAAACCGTATTCCGTTCATTCTGTTCATTCTGCTATCGGCAGCAGAATGAACCGAATGATATTCCGTTCATTCCGAAAACGGAATAGCTCTCAAAAGAACGCGAATAACGTCTTTTCCGAGCAATCCTATTCCGGAATAGTCCCAAACGAACGCGCCCTTAGTCTTTGCTACAAAACTAGCCAATTAGTTTGGGGCTTCTATCGATACGAAGACATCTTTTGCTTTTTAATGTGATGGCCAAAAGCGTGACATGTAGCGGTCTCTTTTTAAAAGATAGTTAGAAACTGAAGTTATACATGTTCTACTCGTGTATTTGATAACCTTGTTTGGTACTTTTGGCAAAGTTGTACCTATAGTTCCTCTAACAAGTCAGCATATCTGATACATAATTTATTTACAGCCTTTCTTGCGGAAGCTCCGTATGAAGTTCTCTCCAAGTCACTCAGTCTCAAGATAAAAAATATTTGGTTTCTTATTTTTTGCTAAAAATGACCATTTTTTTCCTTCTTCCTATCCTGCGCTGCAAGCATTTTATTGGCGGGAGCGATTGCTGCGAGTGCTAGCTTAGTATGTGTTTGTTTGCAGGCAACATCTTATGTTGCAGTATTAAAGCGATTCACATGGTTTTCTTTAAGTTACC
>JAOXRU010000584.1 GCA_025800395.1 Flavobacteriaceae bacterium | reverse complement strand
CCCCAAAACCCCAAAACCCCAAAACCCCGACAAAAGTTTATCTAATTTAATATTTTGTACTCTCGATAGTATTTTTGAACATGGATCTAACCTAATTGGCTAATTTTGCCATAATATTTTGCAAAGAGTAACCACTAACTGGGAGACAAAGTAGATATCATTCTAGAAATCCAACCTTACAGTTATCTGCAAAGGCGGATAGCAACGAAAGAACAAGTATTTGAGATACATTTTTATTAGCAATTTATCATCAAGTGCCAGCTATCGCTATCAGCTTATCTGTACTATATCAAAAGAGGTTAAAATTGTTATTCCCGTTAGAATAGAACGAACGCAAGCTCAAAAATGGAAAATTGGGGATATGATGAGATATTTACCTTCTTGAATCCGATATGTTCGGCTTGTTCTCTGAAGCATCTTCTGGTCATCAATAATCCGTATTTTCTGATAACTCCGTTGGCATTTTTGGTGATTCTGCACAAGTGGGAGTCTTTTCCGTAGTGTCTTGGGTGGGATCTTTGTTGTTTCTTGAGCATCTTGAAGAAGAGTGTTTATTATTTTATAATAATATAAATTTAAGCAAAAAACTCAATAAGTTCTTTAGATAAGGGGTTTTGGGGTTTTGGG
>JAOXRU010000583.1 GCA_025800395.1 Flavobacteriaceae bacterium | reverse complement strand
CTCTATAAAATCAAACCTTGATATGTTTGATGGCACATTTGGAGCCTATAAAATCTAAGACAAACATGAATACAAACATGCCAGAAACAAACAAACAAACTATAGAATATCAGGGTCTGACCTTTTTTCTTAAAGCAAAACTTTTGTGAATGTGGCCTTCGTATCATCTATAAAATGATGACCCCACCTCCCTTCCAGAATCAGCGTCTTTCAACATGAACCAGTCACAATTCAACTTGTGCTGGCACTTCTATTCTATAGAAAAACATGGTTGGAAATACAGGTGTGAGGCTCAACATTTTATAGAAAGCCAGTTTCATGGGCTAAGCGGGGCTTTAGGAGGCATATGTAACCTTGAAAATGGTGTTGAGTTTTAGAGGTTGTGAATATTTGTGAATCATAGTTGTAGGGTTGCAGTGGGCCAAATGTTTTCTGCTTGCTTTGTTGATTCTAGCAATAAAGTCAGAGAAGAACTTAATATGTCTTAACCATCAACAAGTGGAATGAGATCCAAATAGGAAGTGCACATAGATGCATCTAGCATCAAACCACCAAAAATAGGCGTTCCCAAATTGGAGCCCTTCAATTTGAGCAATTATTGTCCATTACTTAATCCTGATTTGATTGTTACTTACATATCTTACATATATCTATGCTTCGTATCATTTTGTATCCGTATGTTTTAGTTAGCTATATTTTCCTTGAATGTCCACAGGGGTGCCAGCTGTTTGGAGTTTTGACAAATATAGAGGTCCTTTATGGTCCTTTTGTGGTTTACACAAGGGATGCCGTCCCGGGAGTTAAAACGACTGACGGCATTTTTTTTGGGATCACGGCCTTGGACAACAAAAAGTTCTGATTCTATAGACTTCCAGTTCTAGTTTTTCAAGAGACTGAGCTAGTTTTTTCTGATTTTATAGGGATGCCTTTGTGTGATTTCTTCATACCTAGTGTTCTTTGGTGATCCCCCATGCAAAACCACTCAAATCACCTCAAATCACCTCAACACCCAAATCACTTTAAGGGGTTCAAAACTGTCAAAGCAAAATTTTCAACTTACCAACTCAAATCTCCAAAATCAAAACCCCAAATTCCAAGATCCAGAATTCACATACGGTTGGGGAACATGCGGTCTATAAAATGTTAACCCCCAGCCCCAAACACATAAGCAAACATGTTCTATAAATTGTTAGCCCTTTAAATGAGCACCTCTATGCACTGCAAAGTTGAATCACTATAAAATATCAAACCATATCAAACCAGAGTTCTCTATAAAATGTTTAACCTTCAAAACAAGAACATTTGAGTTCTATAAAAACACAGCTTTATAGAGACCCCAACCCCCAACATTTTATAGTGGAAATTCCTAGGGGGATTGCAAGTGACTATATTGACTATATAGTGGGTTTTAGTTTTCGCTGGGTTTTCTTCGCAATGTCATGAC